>JBKKAF010000053.1:0-8574 GCA_046714775.1 Xanthobacteraceae bacterium
ACAAATCCACCCGGAAAAACGCCCGCGGCTGGGGCGCAAGCTGATCGCCAATTTTTTGAAGGGGGCGCCGTGATGGGGACATTGTTGTCATGCCGGGGCGCGGGCAACGCCCGCGAGCCCGGAATCCATATCCCGCGGTGCTACGATAGAGAGACAGGGAATATGGATTCCGGCTCTCACTCGCTGTGCTCGTTCGGCCGGAATGACAGAGAAAGCTTGGCGCCGTGATCCTGTTTCCCGCCATCGATCTCAAGGACGGGCTAGCGGTGCGGCTGGAGCAGGGCGATCGCTCGCGCGCCACCGTATTCAATCATGATCCGGCGGCGCAGGCGCATGCCTTCGAAGCGCAGGGCTTCGAATATCTGCACATTGTCGATCTCGACGGCGCTTTTGCCGGCAAGCCGGTCAATGCATCGGCGGTCGAGCGCATCCTGGAGGCGATCTCAGTCCCGGTGCAGCTCGGCGGCGGCGTCCGCGACATGGCCACGGTCGAAGCCTGGCTCGGCAAGGGGGTGAATCGCATCATCATCGGCACCGCGGCGGTGCGCGATCCCGAGCTGGTGAGATCGGCGGCGCGCCGCTTTCCCGACGCCATCGCAGTCGGGCTCGATGCCCGTGATGGCAAAGTTGCGGTGGAAGGTTGGGCACAGACGTCGGAACTCGGCGTGCTCGACATCGCGCACCGTTTCGAGGATGCCGGCGTGGCCGCCATCATCTATACCGACATTGCGCGCGACGGACTGCTGACCGGACTCAATCTCGACGCCACCATCGCGCTGGCGGACGCGGTCGATATTCCGGTCATCGCCTCGGGAGGGCTTGCCTCGCTGGCAGACGTGCAGGCCTTGGTCGAACCGCGCGCCCGGCGCCTCGCCGGCGCTATCGCCGGCCGCGCGCTTTATGACGGCCGGCTCGATGCCACGGCGGCGCTTGCGCTGATCCGTGCCGCGCGCGCGGCGGCCTGACGTCATGTTCAAGGTCCGCATCATTCCGTGCCTCGACGTCAAGGACGGCCGTGTGGTCAAGGGCGTGAAATTCGTCGATCTGCGCGACGCCGGCGATCCGGTACGGGCCGCGATCGCCTATGACGCAGCCGGCGCCGACGAGCTGACTTTCCTCGACATCACCGCGAGCCACGAGAACCGCGGCATCATTCTCGATGTGGTGCGGCGCACCGCCGAGGCCTGCTTCATGCCGCTTACCGTCGGGGGCGGCGTGCGCAGCGTGGAAGACATCCGCAGGCTGCTGGCGGCCGGCGCCGACAAGGTCTCGATCAATACCGCGGCGGTGAGCCGGCGCGCCTTCGTGAAGGAGGCGGCGGAAAAGTTCGGCGACCAGTGCATTGTGGTGGCGATCGATGCCAAGAAAGTATCGGGACCGAGTGAGCCGGCGCGCTGGGAGATCTTTACCCATGGGGGGCGTAATCCGACCGGGCTTGATGCTGTGGATTATGCGCGCGAGGTGGTGGCGCTCGGCGCCGGAGAAATCCTTTTGACCTCGATGGACCGCGACGGCACCAAGCAGGGCTACGACATCGCGCTCACCCGCGCGGTGGCCGATGCAGTGCCGGTGCCGGTGATCGCGTCGGGCGGCGTCGGCAACCTCGATCACCTAGTCGAAGGCATCCGTGATGGCCGCGCCACCGCGGTGCTGGCGGCTTCGATCTTCCACTTCGGCGAATATTCGGTACGCGCCGCCAAAGAGCACATGGCGCGCGCCGGTCTGCCGATGCGGCTTGATCCCTAGCGTATGATCCCGAAAAGTGGGAACCGGTTTTCGGACAAGATCATGCGCCAACAAAAAGCATGATCCCGAAAAAGCCTGCCCCGGACTTGATCCGGGGTGGGAAGCGGTCCCACCTTCGCTAAAGCTTCGGCGGGTCTTTCACACAAGTCCGCCGTAGCTCGTAGAGCGTAGGCGGATTTCGGACAAGATCATGCGCAGTTGAGCTCACCCGCCGCGTGGTGTGCTCCAGGCGAGCGCGCGCTCGAGCCGGTCGTTGCCCCAGAACAATTCGCCGTCACGGGTGACAAAACTCGGCGCGCCGAAAATCCCGAGCCGCGATGCCTCCTCGGTCTGCAGTCGCAGCCGCGCCTTGATGTCATCGGACTGCGCCAAAGCGAGAATTTGCTCGGCATCGCGCTCAAGGCTCGCGAGAATGTCCGCGATGGTCGCAGCCTCGTCGATCCTGCGGCCCTCGGCAAACCCGGCCTGAAACACCATCCGGCAGAATTCGTCGGCCCAATCCTCGGTTAGCCCGATCAGCGCCACCCGGGCTGCCAGCACGCTGTTTTGAGGAAAGGGATCGGGCCGCCGCAGCGGCAGCGACAGGTCGGCGCAAAGCCGTTCCAGATCGCGCCACATGTGGCGGCCCTTGGCGGCATAGATGTTGAACGGCGAGGTGTCCCAGCCCTGCGCTTTGAAAATAGGACCGAGCAGGAATGGCCGGAGCCGGACGGTGACGCCGGCTTGCGCCGCCAGCGGTCCGACGCGCATGACGGCGGGATAGGAATAGCTCGAAGCAAAATCGAACCAGAAATCGAGCGCTTGGTCGGCCATGCCGGACCCTAGAGCATGATTCCGAAAAGTGGAAACCGGTTTTCGGAAAAGATCATGCTCAAACAAAAAGCTAGACCATGATCCGATTCAATTAAATCGGATCATGGTCTAGCATGACCGCATCCCGCACGCCTTTCTTCTCGTTCTGCGCCCCCGGAATCCCTAGAGAAATTTGCCGGCAGAGGTGCTAAGGGAACCGGCCATGAGCGCCTATACTCTGCAGGACCTGGAAAAACGCATCCACGAGCGCGCCAAAGCGAGCGCCGGCGAGTCCTATACCCGCAAGCTGCTCGACAAGGGCGTCGGCCATTGCGCCAAGAAGCTGGCGGAGGAGGCGGTGGAGACGGTGATCGCCGCGGTCAACGAGGATCGTGAGCGCCTGATCTCGGAAACCGCCGATCTCATCTACCATCTGCTGGTGGTGCTGGAAGCGCGCGGCGTCACGCTGGCGGAGGTGGAAGCGGCGCTGGCCGCGCGTAGCACCCAGTCCGGCCTCGAAGAAAAAGCCTCGCGCAAGGGCGGCTGAAGCCCGCAAGGACGGTCGATGGAGCAGCGGATCGAAGACGGGTTGTCGCCCTACCGCACCTATTCACGCGCGGATTGGGCCAAGCTGCGCGCCGACACGCCGATGACCTTGACTCCGGCGGAAGTCGGCGAGCTGCGCTCGCTCAACGACCGCCTCGACATGCGCGAGGTCGAGGAAATCTACCTGCCGCTGTCCCGCCTGCTCTCGCTCTATGTGCACGCGACCCAGCGTCTGTTCGCGGCGCAAAAAAACTTCCTCGGCACCGAGGACAATAAGGTGCCCTACATCATCGGCGTGGCGGGGTCGGTGGCGGTCGGCAAATCCACCACCGCGCGCGTGCTGAAAGCGCTGCTGGCGCGCTGGCCCAATACCCCGCGCGTCGATCTTCTCACCACCGACGGGTTTCTCTATCCCAACGCCGTGCTGGAACGCGAAGGCCTGATGGAGAAGAAGGGCTTTCCCGAGAGCTATGACCTGCCGGCGTTGCTGCGCTTTCTCACCGACGTCAAGGCCGGTCGCCATTCGGTGCGCGCGCCAGTCTATTCGCACCTGGTCTACGACGTGAAGCCGAACGAGTGGGTGGAGATCAGCCGCCCCGACATTCTCATCGTCGAGGGCCTCAATGTTCTGCAGACCGGCCGCCCGCCCAAGGATGGCAAGGCGATCCCCTATGTGTCGGATTTCTTCGACTTCTCGATTTATCTCGATGCCGGCGAGGACGTGCTGCTGCAGTGGTATGTCGACCGTTTCCTGACCCTGCGCGGCACCGCGTTCCGCGACCCGCGCTCGTATTTCCACCGCTATTCGAACGTGTCGGACGAGGAAGCCACCGCCACCGCCACCGCCATCTGGTCGCGCATCAATTTGGTCAATCTGCACGACAACATCCAGCCGACGCGCCAGCGCGCCGACCTGATCTTGACCAAGGGCGAAAGCCATCGGGTGGAACAAGTAGCGCTGCGCAGGCTGTAGCGCCGCGCAAGCGCATCTGGATCACGCAGCGAGCGGCGTCCGTGCCGGCAACGCGGCCAGCACGGTTGCCAGCCGTTCGCGGTCGAGCGGCTTGGTGAGAAAGCCGTCCATCCCGGCGGCAATGCAAGCCTGGCGTTCCTCGTCCAATGCATTGGCGGTCAGCGCCATGATCGGCACGCGCCGATCCGCGTTTTCATTCTCGCTGGCGCGAATCCGCCGCGTGGCAGCGATGCCGTCGGTGCCGGGCATCTGCATATCCATCAGCACGAGATCATAGGGCGCACCGGCGCGCGATGCCGCCAGCCATGCTTCCACCGCGCCGTCGCCGTCGGTGGCGATGGTCGGCCGATGACCAAGCCGCGTCAAAAGCGAGCGCGCCAGCAGCGCATTGATCTCGTTGTCCTCGGCGACCAGGATGGCGAGCGAATGGCCTGAAGGCGGCATGGGCCGCGCAGCGAAAGCCGCCGCTTCGACGTTCGCCGCGGTCTCGAAGCCGTCGGTCTCCGCGCCCAGCATCGCCGCCAGCGAAGCGGCGCGCACCGGCTTCACCAGATAGCCGGTAAAGCCCGCGGCCTTCAGCGCCGGAAGCGCGTTACGCGCCGCCGGATTGATCAGCACGATGCGGCGCGCGATCCCTTTTGCATGAGTGCCTGCCACGCTCTCGCAGGCCGGCGCGCCGAGCGCCTGATCGACCAGGATGGCGCCCCAATCGCGCTCGGGAAGCAGCGCGACAGCCACCGCCTGGTCGGGCACCACGCAGGTGCGGGCGCCCCAACGGGCGAGGCGGCGCGCCACCAAGCCGGCCTCGATCGCGCCGGGGGCGACGATCATGACGTTGCTGCCGGCGAGATCGGGCGGGACGAACGCGCGTTCGCTTCCCTCCGCGGCGGGCGGCAGCGGAACCGCGACATGGAAGCGCGAGCCCATGTCCGGCGCGCTGTGCACGCCGATGCGGCCGTTCATGCGTTCGACAATACGTTTGGAAATGGCGAGGCCGAGGCCGGTGCCGGTGAACTGCCGACTCGGCCCGTTTTCCGCCTGCTCGAATTCCAGGAAGATGCGTGCCTGTTGCTCGGGCGCGATGCCGATGCCGGTGTCGCGCACGACGAAGGTGACTTCGCCGGGCCAGATGCCGGGCTCGACCGCGATGGCGACGCCGCCCCGCTCGGTGAACTTGATCGCATTGCCGGCAAGATTGAGCAGAACCTGGCGCAGGCGCGTCGCATCGCCCACGACCATGCGCGGCAGCGCGTCGTCCACATAGGATGCGATTTCGAGAGACTTCGCCTGGGCGCGCGGGGCCAGCAGCTCCACCATCTGCTCCACCAGCGCCGGCAGATCGAACGGCCGTGCATCGAGATCGAGCCGGCCAGCCTCGATCTTGGAGAAGTCGAGAATTTCCTCGATCAGCGACAACAGCGTGTCGCCGGACGTCTTCACCGCTTTGGCATAGGTAGTCTGCTCTGGGGTCAGCGCGGTGTCCAGCAGGAGATCGGCCATGCCGAGAATGCCGTTGAGCGGCGTGCGGATCTCATGCGACACCATTGCCATAAAACGCGACTTGGCGCGGTTGGCGGCTTCGGCCTGGTCGCGTGCATCGCTGAGCGCGCTCTCGGCCTGCACGCGGTCGGTGACGTCGCGGCCGACGCTCTGCACTTCGGCACTGCCGTCGGCGCCCGCGCGCACCACCACCTCGCGCCAGGCGATCCAGCGCGTGCCCTCGGGGGCCGCGATTTTCTGGTCATGGACGCGGGTGCCGTCAGGCAACAGCGCACTGTCGCCCTGCTCGAGCACGGTGAGAGCAAAGGGCGAGCCGAGCAGCGCCTCGCGCGGCTGGCCGGCGAGCGCGCAGAACGCGTCATTGGCGTAGCTGATGCATCCGGCGCCGTCGCGGCGCACGATCATATCGCCCTGGGCCTCGAGAAAACTTTTGGTCCGCTCTTCAGCTTCCTTGAGCTCCCAATTGCGGTCGGACAGTTCCTCGACCTGATCGCGCAACATGCGCCGGTCGGTGCGAATGATGCGGTTGCGCGAGATCAGCAGCCCGATGGCGCCGCAGGCGGCGCCGAACAGGGCCGCCGCACCCACCGCGAAGGCATGCGGATCGTAGTTCAGGTCGGGATTGTTCATCGCCGCCAGGAATCCGAAGGCGGCGGCAAAGGACATGGAGAGCAGCGCCGCGGCGCGGACGACGGCCAGCAGCAAGCGGCGGGTGAACGGGCCGTGTTTTCCTCCGACGGCGGCGAACAAGCCCCACATGATCCTGACGCATCCCCTACCGCGGCGCGCTTACGGATCTTGCTGTCCGCTGCGGCCTGCACGTCTGTTTGACGGCGTGTCGGGCGATCATGGCCGCCAACCGTTTGTGATTTCCTTTCAGCAAAGTCCAAAAACGGTCGCGGCCGCCGGCAGGGTTCACGGACGGCAAAGAAGGTCCGAACAATTTTAGCTATCGCCACCGGGGGGTCAGCGGGCGGCGGCGACCTGTTGGGAATCGTGCTGGCGCATGGCCGCGAACAAGGCCGCGGCCTGGGCGTCGGTCACGCGCGCGGAATGGACGAAAAGTCTGTAGTCGGCTCGGTCAGGGTTGCGCGACAGCGCAATCGTCACGTGAGGAGCGTTGCCCGCCGCCACCAGCGCGACGGATGTCATTGTGCCCGCGGCATTACAGGCATTGCCGGGCGACACTTGGTCATCGTCGACCAGCACGAAATCGGCCAGCTCGGCACGATCGACCAGCTGGATGCGCAGATCGGCCGGCGCTGCGCCCGCGACATGGACGCGGAAATCAGACCGCCTCGCTATCTGCGAAACTTGGTAGGTCATTGGCCCCGCCGTGAAGCAGAGCGGAGATGCCGGGTCTAGCGGCGGCGCGCCCGCCGGGATTCCAGCAACCAGGAGCAGGATCAAGGATTTGCGCAGCCGCTCCATGGCTTCCCCGCAAGCTCCGGGCGAATGCGCAGCGCGCCCTGGCTCGGTAGGAAACCGTTAAGGGTAAGTCGGCCGGGGGAGGGCGGTCGCACGTCGTTACGCGGCGCGGCGTATCTCGTCAGCGAGCGCGCGATAGGAGAGCGCCTCGGCGAGATGCACGCGGCCGACTCTGTCCACGCCGTCGAGATCGGCGAGCGTGCGCGCCACCCGCAAGACCCGATGATAACCACGCGCCGACAGCCGCATGGCGTCGGTGGCGTCGCGCAACAGCGCAAGCCCGCCGGCGTCCGGCCGCGCCACCTCTTCCAGCAAGGAGCCGTGCACCGCGGCATTGGTGCGCAGATGCGCAAACCCGAGCGCCGCATAACGCTCGGCCTGCCGGTCGCGCGCCCGCGCTACGCGCGCGGCGACTTCGCGGCTGCCTTCCGACGGCGGCGGCAGGATGAGATCGGCGGCGGTGACCGCCGGCACCTCGATATGCAGATCGATGCGGTCGAGCAGCGGGCCTGAGAGACGCCCCTGATAATCCGCCGCGCAACGCGCGACGGCGCCGCGCTTGCAGGAGAATCCCGGCTCGGAAGCGCGCCCGCAGCGGCAGGGATTCATCGCCGCCACGAGCATGAAGCGCGCCGGATAGGTGACGCGATGATTGGCGCGCGCAATCGCCACCTCGCCGGTCTCTAGCGGTTGGCGCAGCGAGTCGAGCGCCTGCGCATGGAATTCCGGAAACTCGTCGAGAAACAACACGCCCTGATGGGCGAGCGAGACTTCGCCCGGCTTGACGCGCAGTCCGCCGCCGACCAGCGCCGGCATGCTGGCGGAATGATGCGGGGCGCGGAACGGCCGCTGATTGGTCAGCGCGCCGCCTTTGATCTCGCCCGCGACCGAGGCCACCATCGAGACTTCCAGCAATTCAGCCGGCGCGAGCGGCGGCAGGATGCCGGGCAGGCGCGCGGCGAGCATCGACTTGCCGGCGCCGGGCGGGCCGACCATCAGCAAGTTATGGCCGCCGGCGGCCGCCACTTCGAGCGCGCGCTTGGCGCTTTCCTGGCCCTTGATGTCGGCCAGATCGAGCAGCGAGCCCGCGACTTCGCGGATTTTCGGCTGCGGCCGCGCCAGCACCTGCGTGCCGCGAAAATGGTTGGCGAGTTGAATGAGCGAAGACGCGGCGACAATCTCCATTTCTGGACTGGCCCAGGCGGCTTCCGGTCCGCAGGCGGCCGGGCAGATCAGACCTTCGCCGCGTCCGTTGGCGCCGATGGCGGCCGGTAATACGCCGGCGACCGCGGCGACCGAGCCGTCGAGGCCGAGTTCGCCCAGCACCGAGAAACCGGCCAGCGCGTCATGCGGAATGGCGCCGATCGCGCCCATCAGTCCGAGCGCAATCGGCAGATCGTAGTGGCTGCCTTCCTTCGGCAGATCGGCCGGCGCCAGATTGACGGTGATGCGGCGGGCCGGCAGCGCCAAGCCCGAGGCGACCAAAGCGGCGCGCACCCGTTCCTTGGCCTCGGATACCGCCTTATCCGGCAGGCCGACAATGTTGAAGGCCGGCAGGCCGGGTGCGACCTGCACCTGCACGTCGACCG
>JBKKAF010000054.1:0-7864 GCA_046714775.1 Xanthobacteraceae bacterium
ATGATCTAGCTGGCGCCCGTTACTTCTCCGCCCGCCCGCGCGCCTGCAGCGCCCGCGCGCGCACGTCCTCGGTGACGCCGGCGGCGTCGGCGACGATCTTCTGCAATTCGGCGCCGTTGATCGGGCGGTCGAACTCGACCTTGCGCGCCTCGATGTCGGCCAGGAATTGCGGGTCCTTCATGGTGGCGTCGAACGCCGCGCGCAGCATCTGCACGCGATCGGCCGGCACGCCGGGCGGCGCCATGATGGCGATGCCGATCTCGGCGCTGGCGGCGAAGAAGCCGAGCACCTGCTTGTCCTCCGGCGTCCTGCCGAGCTCGACCATCGACGGCACGTCGGGCAGGTCCTTCACCCGCTGCGGGCCGTATTGCACCAGGATATTGATCTTGCGCTCGTCCAGCCAGTTCTTCTTGGTGGTCTTGATGGCGTTCCAGGACGTGACCGCGCTTTCGGTTTCGCCGCGCTCCATGGCGAGCATGCCCTCATTGGAGCCGGGATAGCCGCGGATCATCTTGAAGCGGGTACCGACCACGTTGTTGAGTACGGTCGGCAGCACGTCGGCCAGCAGATTGCTGGACAGCAGGATGTCCTGCTTCATCGCGTCGTAGATGGTCTTGGTCTTCGACGTGTGCCACGCCACGGTGACATAGACGCTCGATGTGGCGCGCCCGATCCAGGTGAACTCGGCGGATTTGTAGCGCACGCCCGGCGTGCCGAGCACTTCCTCCTGCGCCACGCCCTGGGTGATCAGGCCGAGCGCGGTGCCATCCTTGGGCGCGACATTGAAGACGTGGTTGGCGGCATTGATGGAGCCGGCGCCCGGCATGTTCTGCGCGATGACATTGGGCTGGCCCGGAATATGGCGGCCGAGATGGGTAGCGATCAGCCGGCCATAGAAGTCGTAGCCGCCGCCCGGCGGATAGCCGATGTAAAGCGTGATGGTGCGGCCCTTGAAAGCCTCAGCCGCGGGTTGCGCCTTCGCACTCATGGCCGACCCGGCCGCGAGCGCAGCGACGCCTAAAATAAAGAGTGTCCGCCTCATAGTCGGCATGTTCATCTCCCTGGCTGAGCCTCAGGCTCAGGCGCCGGCCGGCGCGAACTGATCCATTTTTGCGGCCAGGCCCTTTTTGGCCAGCTCGTTCACATACATGGCGTGTACGCGCGGGTCCTGATCCCGGTATTCGATCTGGTTGCCGCCCTTCTTCACGTCGACGTCCACTTTGGCATATACCCGGCGCATATGTTCGGTCATCGGATAGCGCACGCTGCCTTGCGTGAAGGCGATATAGCGCACCGGCTCGCTTCCGGCATTGAAGTGCTGGTGGAACATCATGTCGGGCGGCGCGAACACCCAGCCGTGGCGCCAGTCCACGCGCCGGAAATCCTGGTCGCCCTCGTGCCAGAGCAGCGAATAGCCTTCGCCCGAGAGAATATAGATGTGCACGTCGGGCGAATGCCGGTGCGCCTTCTTGTAGGTGCCGACCGGCATTTCCGAAATGTGCGAATGCAGCACGCCGTCGGCGAGGATGAGCTGGATATGGGCGGCGCCCTTGCCGCGCGCCGACCAGTCGTGCAGCTTGAAACTTCCCGCATCGGGCACGAAATTGGTCTCCCACATATGCTTGCCCGGGCGCACCGGAATGAAGTCGCCCTCGCCCGAAAAATGCGCCGGCACCCCTTCCCGCTCGGGAAAAGTCGCGGGATTGTCGAACACAAAACTTTCATTGTGAAAAAGATTCAGCACCGCCGGCAGATTGCACGACACGGCCAGGCGCACCGGCTCGCGGCCCGAGCCGTTGAACAATTGATAGCGGGTGTTGAGCGGCGGAGCGAACACGCTGTTGAAGCCCCATTCGAACTGATGGCGCTCGCCCGAATAGCGCTCCACCAGGGCGCCGCCGTGGCCCGCCAGCACGCAGAAGGCGGCTTCGAAAATATGCTTTTGCGGGGCGGTCTTGCCGCCCGGCGGGATTTCCAGCAGGAACACCGACATGGCGTCGCCGCGGCCTTTGACGTGCACGATCGCGCCATTGACCCCGAAGCGTGCCCACGGCCGCGTCTCGATCGCCAAGAGATCAAGACCGAAATCCTCGTGGATCGGCACGCCCTCGTTTCTGGCCCAATCCAGATAGGGATCGACCATGAACTTGCCGGGGGGCACGGGCGGCGCGTCGGCGTTAGCTTGGGCGTCTGCGTTGGCGTCGGGCATCATGCTCTCCTCAGCGGGCGCGGGTTCGTCCCCTCCGCCTGCCCGCGCTCATTCGGTAAAGCGGCGGCGCGTCGCTTTCTGCTTCTCTCCGGTCTCGTAGTGCCGGCCCTGCACCGCCAATTGCGCCTCTTGCTCCTCCTCGTCGGTCCAGTAGCCGAGCGAATAGCCCCACCACGGATCCTTCAGGGTCAGCGAGGGTAGCTGCAGGTCGCGCCAGATTTCCAGGGCGCGTTCCATATATTCGCGCTTGGGCAGCGACAGCGGCGGATAGGGCCAGGGCATGGTGGCGTCGATCAGCAGCGCAGTCGAGCGCGGCGCATTGGCGGGGTCCATGAGACCGCGCGGCGTGCCGGGCGGCACCACCGACGGATCAAGCGCAAACAGCGGTGCCTCGACAATCTCGGCGTCGCGATAGGGCTGCGAGCGATAGGCGATCGCCCACAGAACGTTTTCCGGATCGCGCACATTGATGTCGTCGTCGACCGCGACCGCGATCTTGCCGATGAATTTCTTGGCGAGAAGCCGCAGCGCATTCTTGCCGTCGTCGGGCGTGCGCTTCTTCAGCTTGACCACGACGATGGCGTTGGCGCCGGCGCATTCCAGATATTCCACCTGGGTGACGTTGTCGAAGCCGGAATCGCGCAGGAGCTTATGCGCCGCCGCGGCGCGGCCGATATGGCGCATCTTTGAGCTTTCGCTCGGCGGCAGTTGGCTCAGGATGGCGAGATAGATCGGCTGCTTCCGCATGGTGATGGCGGTGATGTCCATAAAAAAGCTGTAGTCGCGCTGCGCCATGTAGCCGGGGAATTCGCCGAACGCGCCCTCCATTTCGAGCAAGTTCGTGGGCACGGTGCCCTCGATCACGATCTCGGCCTGCGCCGGCACCATCAGGTCCTGGGTCAAGCAGCGCACCACGTCGAGCGGATGGCCGGAGAGCGCGCCGGCCACGTCATATTCGCACATGTCGTTCGGGATCCGCGTCACCGCGGTATAGGTGACATGCGGCGGCGCGCCGATCACGATCGCCGCCGGCATGGTCTCGGCGCCGGTTGAGCGCCAGCGGTCGATATGCTCGCGCATGCCGACGCCGAGCATGGCCGGCAGGGTGCCGATGCGGTTCTCCGCTTTCACCATGCCGCGGTAATTGCCGACATTGTGCATGCCGGTTTCCGGGTCCTTGGAGATCCAATGCGAGGCGCTGGTGTAGGGCGCGTTGTCGAAACCCGGCGTGGAAATCGGTATCGGCAAGCGGCCGAGCCCGCCGCCCGGGCGGGTGAGTTCCTCGCCGGTGATCACCACCTCCTGGCAGGGGCCCGACTTCACCACCTGGGGCGCAAGCGGCTTGGCCAGCGCCTTGCGCCAGACGTCCGAAATGTCCTCGATCGCGCAGCCCATGCCGAGCGCATAGATCTCGGCCGAGCCGGCGAGCGCGCCGACCAGCACCGGAATGTCGTATTGGCGGCCGCGGCCGTCGACCACGTTCTCGAACAAAAACGCCTTGCGCTGGCTTTCCTGCAAGCCGCGGAATTGCAGGCGCACCAAGGGATGCAGCTCGGTATCCTTGTCGACCGGCGTGGTCACGCGCACCAGTTTGCCGGCCTTTTCCAGCCCCTCGACATAACTCCGCAATGTGGGCCAGTAGGCCATCAATTCCTCCGCGTTGGACGATGTTAGGAAGCCGCGCTGCGGCTGTCGGCGCCAGCCGCCTTGAGATGCTCTTCCAGGAAATCCAGCCGGTCGTTGCCCCACCACATCTCGTCGCCGATCATCATGGTGGGGACGCCGAACACGCCGCGCTCATGCGCCTGCTGGGTCGCCGCCTGGTAGCGCGAAAGCGAGTCATCGGAACGCACGAAGGCGACGAAGTCGTCTGGCGTCCAGCCCAGTTCCCCGGCGAGGTCGCGCCACAGCGCTTCGTCCACCATGTCGCGGCCTTCGCTGCGCAGCTTGCTCCAGGCATTGACCACATAGTCGCGCGCCTGGCCGCGATCGGCGGCGTAAAGCGCCCCGCGATTGAGCCAGCTCGAATCGTGCGAGCCCACCGGCGGCTTGATCGGCACCCCATAGCGGTCGGCCCAGCGTTTCTGGTCGGTGCGCGAATAGCGCAGCTTGAGCGGCATGGTGGCGACGCGCGGCGCGGTGTTGCCCGCGAGCCGCTTCAGCCCGGCCAGATCGGCGACGCGGTAGTCGAGCGTGTAGCCGTAGCGCGCCGCGAGGTCAGGCACGCGCTGGTGCGCCAGGTAGCTGAACGGGCTGATGAAGTCGAAATAGAAATCGATGGTGCGCGACATCTCACTCCCTCACACGTTGCTCACCGGCACGCAAACGGCGCTGGCCGTTGCCCGGCGGAAACGGATTGCGCGCCATCCCCGGCATGCGCAGCGGCGCCCGGCTCAGCGCATTGTTGATGTCCACCAGCTTCCTGAGCCCGGCCATGA
The DNA here is from genome assembly GCA_046714775.1 of Xanthobacteraceae bacterium. GTDB lineage: Bacteria > Pseudomonadota > Alphaproteobacteria > Rhizobiales > Xanthobacteraceae > VAZQ01. The sequence goes on from JBKKAF010000054.1 coordinate 4,648, forward strand.
ACGCGTCTTTTTCCTTGTCGTCGAGGACTTGCAGGATGCGCTCTTCTGCCCGCGCGATCAGGCGCGCGGTGGCGAGGAGGAGCCGCAGGCCGGCAGGCGTGGCGAAGGCCTGCTTTGAGCGGCGGTTGTTGTCGGGCGTCACGCGCGCAATCAAGCCGCGCTGCTCCAGGAACAGCATCACCCGTCCGGTGCTGGATCGGTCGATGGCGATCAGGTCGGCGATCGCCTGCTGCTCGAGCCCGGGACGGTCGCGGATCGCCACCAACGCGATGTATTGCACCGGCGTGATGTCGAGGCTCTTGAACTCGTCCATGAAGATGGCGACCGCGATCTGCTGCAAGCGCCGGATGAGATGACCCGGACCACGATAAGCGTCGTCCAGGCCCCAGAAGGCGCCGGCCGCATTGGAATTCCTTGCCATGATCTCAAACGATCTTTCGGACGTGACCCACCCGGTCCACCGGAACGCTTATTCCGGCACGATCTTCGCCACGTCGGCGAGGCGCTTCCACACGCTGGTGCGGTCGCGCAGCCGCTTGTCGGCCTCCGCCGGCCCGGCCACATAGGGCAACGCGCCCAATTTATGCAGCAGCGTCTTGAACTCTTCGCGCGAGGCGATCTCCACCAGCCATTTCCCGAGCTGCTCGCGGATCGCCGGCGGCGTATTGGCGTGCATGAACACCGCCTGCCAGGGATCGAGCTCAAGGCCGGGCACGCCCGCTTCCGTCATGGTGGGCACGTCGGGCAGCGCGGTCGAGCGCGTCGGTCCCGCCACCGCAATGCCGTGCAGGCGTCCCTCTTTGATGCGGTTGGCCACGGTCTGCATGTCGGAGAAGAAGAAGTCGATCTGCCCGGCCTGCAGGTCCCCCAACGTATCAGTGCTGGTCTTGTAATTGATCCGCTCGGCCTTGAAGCCAGCATGCGCTTTGTAGGTCTCGGCCAGCACCAGCGCAGGATTGTTCGGAACGCCGTAGAACGTCGGCGTATTCTTCTTCTTGAGGTAATCGGAGAGTTCCGACAGCGTGCGCGCCGGCGTCTTTTTCGGCTCGACCGTGAGGATGAAGCCTTCGAACACCGCCAGCGTCGCCACCGCGGAGAAATCCTTCTCGGTGTCGTAGTTGAGCTGCTTGAACATGAATTTGTTGCCGGCCATCGCGGCATCGGGCGCGATCAACAGCGTGTAGCCGTCGGGCTTGGCATTGGCGACCGCCTGCGCTGCCACCGCGCTGATGGCGCCGGGCCGGTTCTCGACAATCACCGGCTGGCCGCCGCGCTTGCTCAATTCCTCGGCGATGTGGCGTGCCATCAGGTCGATGGTGCTGCCCGCCGCATAGCCGATGATGATGCGGATCGGCCGCTCCGGATAGGCGGCGGCCGGCCCCGGCAGCGACGCGAACACGGCCAGAGCCGCGAACGCGGCGTTGCGCAGCAGCCTCATTCCGGATCGAACATTCATGATACCTTCTCCATGCTGGCGGGCGATCAGATCGGGTAGACTAGGTAGCGCGGCGTGGTGACGGTATCCATGATGGCGCGCTTTAAGCGAAAGCGCGCGCCGCCGCCGCCGAGGTCGATCTCGTCCTCATAGACACCGGTGGCGAGAATGTCGGAGCCGCCGCGGCGGTTGGTGTAGGACACCATGAAATTGCTCAGCACCTTCACCCCGCCTTCCGACGGCGTGCATTCGATGCGCTGCACGAAATGCCGGGTGGCATAGTCCTCGAAGGTGCCGGACCAGACCTCGTCGATGAACTTGACGCGATCCCGCAGCCGCGCGCCGCAGTCGTCCAGCATCAGCGCAACCGGCAATCCGGCATCGTGGTTCTCGCGGGTGATGCAGACATAGCTGCCCTCGTCGGCAAAGCAGGCCAGCCAGGCTTTCATGTCGTGGCGGTCGAGCGCCGCCAGATATTGCATCTGCAGCTCATCGACCTGGACCAGCACCGCGGGATCAACCACGTTCGAACCCCATGGTCTGGCGATAGCGCTCCCAGCGGATCAGGTTGCTGGCCTCGTCGTTCTGCCCGACGAAGCACGGCGCCACCAGCGGCTCGTCCTGATAGCCCTTCTGATACGCGACCGTGCCCAAAGTATAGGAGCCGCCGTGCACGCGGCTGAACACCGCGCCGTCTTCCAGCGAAATGAACCCGCTCGGCCCCAGCAAATTCGACGCCTGGCGGACCCGGTGCTCATACAACTCCGGCGTGTCGTCTTCGTGGGCAAAGTAAGCGTAATGCACTTCCGTCTCTTCGGCCGACAACGGAAAGGCGTAGCGAACTTTGATCCCGTCCATATGCTTGACGATGGTCGTCATCGGCCAGAATGAAACGATGATCGAACGCGGCGGCGCCGAGGCATCGCGAAATTCAACCAACGAATGATCGTTCAGGAAACCAGGCTCCGGCCGCTTAAGCTCCGCTTCCATGACCTTGTGGCCGTATTCGGTGACGCCGTTCGAACCTTTGCCGCCCTGCCATTTCAGCAGTTGGAAGGCGCGATGCAAAAGCGGCGGGTGATAACCTTCGTTATCGCCGTATTCCTTCCAGTTCGTGCCATAGATCGTCTTCTGATAGCCGATCAGCTTAAGTCGGCCGTCGCCGTGGAAAGCCTTAGTCAGGTAGTCCTCTGTTCCCTTCAGGAACTCCCAGAGCTCTGGAGCGGCATCGCTGCAAGTCGCGAACAGGAGCCCAGCGAACTGGCCCGACCGCAGCTGCTTTAGGCCAAAATCTTCCTTCTTGAATGAGGGGGAAAATTCCTTGATGCCTGGCGCGCCGAGCAGATCCCCCTTCAGACTGAACAGCCAGCGATGATAGGGGCACTCGATTTCCTGGGCGTGGCCGCGCGCACAAATCTGCAACTGCGTACCGCGATGGGGGCAAGAATTGTAGAAGACGCGCAGTTTGCCGTCATCGCCGTGCACGATCAGGACCGGCGCTTCACCGATCTGCAATGTCTTGAAGTCGCCTTTGTTTGGAATTTCCGAAATATGGGCGAGCGGGTGCCAATCCGGTCCGTAGAAAATCTAGGCAAGTTCGGCTTCAGACACATCGCGGCGATAGAAGATGTCTTTGGGAAGCGTGTTGAACTGAGACGGCCAGCGGACTGAAAGATCTGGATCTGACATCGCTACGTTCCTCACACGCTCTTGCGCGGGTTTAGAGCATGCTGTTTATTATAACCGTCTGTATGCTGTCAATGCAGTCGCGCCAGCACGTCC
>JBKKAF010000055.1:0-6785 GCA_046714775.1 Xanthobacteraceae bacterium
CCGATGCTGCGGGTGTCGATCGACAGGCCGGGCGTCGACGCAGGCAGCGCGCCGGCAGCTTCGGCGCCCATCGCCTTTGCCATCGCCTCGACGGACCAGAGCGGCCGGTGGCTCATGCCACTTTGCCTTTGAGTGCAGCGGCGACCGCCTCGTGATCGCTGAAGGGAAAGGTCTGATTGCCGATGATTTGCCCGCTTTCATGGCCCTTGCCGGCGATCAGCAGCACGTCACCACGGCGCAGGTCGGCAATGGCGCTGCGGATCGCCTCGCCGCGGTCGCCGATCTCGACGGCGCCGGGCGACGCCTGCAAAATGGCGGCGCGAATGACGGCCGGATTCTCGCTGCGCGGATTGTCGTCGGTGACGATGACGCGGTCGGCCTTTTCTGCGGCGATCGCCCCCATCATCGGGCGTTTTCCGGCATCACGGTCGCCGCCGGCGCCGAATACCACCACCAGCCGCCCGGCGGCGTAGGGACGCAGCGCATCGAGCGCCTTGGCCAGCGCATCGGGCTTATGGGCGTAGTCGACGAAAATGGGCGCACCGTCTTTCTCGCCGACCAGTTCCAGCCGGCCCTTGGCGCCTTTCAATCCCGCAAGCGCCGCGAACACCCGCGCCGGATGGCTGCCGGTTGCGATCGCGAGACCGGCGGCGACCAATGCATTCTCGACCTGGAAGCCGCCGAGGAGCGGCAGCCGGATGGTGTAGCTATCGCCGGCATGCACGACCGTGATCTTTTGCGCAAAACCCTCGGTCCGGCGTTCGACGACACGAATGCCCTCGCCGCGCTCGCCCACCGTGAGCAGGCGCAGCCGCCGCTGCTTGGCGGCGTCCACCACGGCTTTGGCATGCTCATGATCGGCAGCGATCACCGCGGCGCCGCGCGGCTGCACCAGTTCGCTGAACAGCCGCAGCTTGGCGGCAAGATAGTCTTCGAGCGACGGATGATAGTCCAGATGATCGCGGCTGATATTGGTGAAGCCGGCGGCTGAAATGTTCACGCCATCGAGCCGCCGCTGATCGAGCCCGTGCGAGGATGCCTCCAGCGCCAGATGTGTCACGCCTTCACCGGCCAATTCATCGAGCGCGCGGTGCAGGGCAACCGGGTCCGGCGTGGTCAAAAAGCCATAACTTTCGCGCGCCGGCGAAACGAGTCCGATGGTGCCGATGCTGGCGGCGTCTTCGCCGAGCGCCGCCCAGATCTGCCGGGTAAAGGCCGCGACCGAGGTCTTGCCGCTCGTTCCAGTGACCGCGACGACCACGTCCGGCTGGCGCGGAAAGAATTTTGTTGCCGCCAGCGCCAGCGCGCGGCGCGCATCGGAGACCCGGACGAATGCGACTTCGGCCGGAAGCGGCACCGCCGGCACCCGCTCGGACATCACCGCAACCGCACCCGCCGCCACCGCCTGGCTGACAAAGCGCGAGCCGTTGTCTTTGGCGCCCGCCACCGCGATGAACAGATCGCCGGGCTTTACGGTACGGCTGTCGGCGCTGATCCCGCGCACATCGAGCGCGGCAAAGCGCGCATCGCTGACGGAGTCGACGGGAAGAAGGGTCTTGAGCTTCATCGGGTCTTCTTTGATGTCATCATCCGCATTCCGGCCTGCGGGCCGGCCGAGCGGTGCTCCAGCGGATGACCAGCAACCCTCGACGCTTACACTCTACCCTGTGAAGCCGGCGACTGTTGGATGCCCCGCCTGCGCGAGGATGACAATCTTTTACCCCGCCGGTGTCGCCCGGCAAGGGTGACGCGGCCAGCTTACCGGATTGTGCCGGCCAGGATCAGCTTGTCCGAAGGCGGCAGTTCGAAGCGCGGCGCGAGCCCGAGCAGCGGGGCCACCCGCGAGATCACCGCGCCGGCGGTCGGGGCGGCGTTCCAGCCCGAGGTCGCGTAGCCATGGGTCCCTGCCACTGCCTGCGGCTCGTCCAGCATGATCAGCAGCTGATAACGCGGCTGATCGGCCGGAAACACCGCCGTGAAGGTATTGAGCAGCCGGTGCTTGGAATAGCGCCCGCCGACCACCTTTTCCGAGGTTCCGGTTTTGCCGCCGACATAGAAACCCCACACGTCGGCCTTGCCGGCGGTACCTTTCTCGGCGTTGAGCCGCATCAGGTAGCGCATCTTGGTGCTGGTCTCGGGCTTGATCACCTGCTTGGCGAGCGCCATCGCCTCTTCCTCGGTGCGCTTGAGGAAGGTGGGCGGGATGAGCTTGCCGCCGTTCACCAGGGCGCCGATTGCCATCACCGCCTGCAGCGGCGCCACCGAGAGCCCATGGCCGAAGGCGATGGTGACGGTGTTGAGCTCACCCCAGCGGCGCGGCACCAGCGGCTGCGCGCTTTCGGGCAATTCGGTGCGCAGCCGGGTGAGCTGGCCCATCTTGCGGAGAAACGTCTGGTGATGCTCGGTGCCCATGGCCAGCGCCATGCGCGCGGTGCCGATATTCGACGAATAGGTGAAAATCTCCGGCACCGTCAGGACGCGCTTTTGCCCCTTGTAGTCGCCGATGGTGAACTTGCCGTAGCGCAAGGGCTGCCGTGCATCGAATGACGAGTTGAGATTGACCTTGCCGGAATCGAGCGCCATCGCCAGCGTCAGCGCCTTAAAGGTCGAGCCCATCTCAACCACCCCGGTGGTGAGCTGGTTGATGCGCGTCGGGTCGAGGGCTTCGCGCGGATTGTTTGGGTCATAGTCCGGGAACGACACCATGGAGATGATCTCGCCGGTGCGCACATCGGTAATCAGGCCGGCCGCCGCCTTGGCCTTGAACTTGTCACGCGCGATGATCAGTTCGTCGCGCAAGGCGTGCTGCACCCGCAGATCGACCGCGAGCTCGACCGGCTTCTGCAGCCGTTCGGTGGCGAGCCCGGCCAGATGCAGATCCGCCAGCCCGCGCCCGTCCAGCCATTTCTCGATGCCGGCGATGCCCTGGTTGTCGACATTGACGTGGCCGATCAGATGCGACACCGCCGCGCCATTTGGATAGACGCGCTTGTTTTCCGGCAGGAAGCCGATGCCGGGCAGCCCAAGGCGATGGATTTCGGCGCGCTGCTTGGGCGTGATCTCGCGCTTGAGCCAGACGAAGCGCTTCTTAGTGCTGAGCCGCTCGCGCAATTCCCTGGCGTCCAGTTCCGGCACCACGGCGGTGAGCAATTCAACCGCCTCGTCGACATCGATGATGCGGTGCGGCTCGCCGAACAGCGACGGCGTGCGCACATCGGTGGCCAGCATCTCGCCGTTCCGATCGACAATGTCGGGCCGTGAAGTGGCGACCGCGTCGTGGCCGCCGGCGCGCCGCGCGAGCTGGCTGTCCGGAACGACAGCGAACATCACCAGCCGCCCGGCGATCACGGCATAGCCCGTGACGAACAGCAGGATCGCCAGCACGATGCGCGCCTTGGCCTTGGCGGTGCGGTCGACATTGCGGCCATAGAGCAGCGTGCGCGTGAGCCGGCTGCGCCAGGACTCGGTTGCCAGCGTGGCGGCGCGACGCGGCACAGCTTCGTTTGTTCGCTGCATACTCATCACCTTGGTGCCTGCGGCGCCGCGATGCCGCCGGTCGGCACCTCCGCGATCTCGGGAATGTCGAGCAGCGCGCCGATCGGATCCGGCGCATCGGGCGGCACCAGTTGGCGCGGGCGTTCCGGCAGGCGATCAAGGGCATCGAACTGCAATACGTCGATCGGCTTCAGTGCGAGATGGCGGCGTGCCAGCTGCTGGACCCGCGCTGGACTGTCGAGCCTTCCCCATTGTGCGCGCAAGGCGGCGACCTGGTCGCGCTCGCGCCTGATTTCCAGCCGCACCTTCGCGACCGCCTCAGCCTGCCGCGTGGCTTCGAACTTGATCTTGTAGACATGGGCGGCGGCCAGAACGAGACCGGCGATCACGCAGATATTGAGGAGCCGCATCATCGGCGCCTCCCGCCCAAAACCTCGGACAGCGACGGCAGACGCGGCAGCAGGTCGGACGCGGCTTCGTGGGCCGGTGCATCGCTGCGTTCCGCGGCCCGCAGCTTTGCCGAACGCGCCCGGGGATTGCTGGCGATTTCCGCCTCGTCCGGCACCACCGGCCGGCCGGTCAGCAGCCGGAAGGTCGGCGCCGGGCGCTCGACCTCGGGCAGATGCCGTGAGCCGGCGCGCTGGCGGCCGCGCTCGCTCAGGAACGATTTGACGATACGGTCTTCGAGCGAATGAAAGGCGACGGCGACCAGCCGTCCGCCCGGCTTGAGCACCTGCTCGGCCGCCCGCAATCCCGCGGCAAGCTCATCCAGTTCCTCGTTGACGAAAATCCGCAGGGCCTGAAACGTGCGGGTCGCCGGATGAATAGTACCCGGCCGGGCGTGCACCACCCTGGACACAATGTCGGCGAGCGTCCGGGTCGTGCGGATCGGCGCCTCGCCGCGAGCGCGCACGATGGCGCGGGCGACCGCGCGCGCGTGGCGCTCTTCGCCCAGCACCGCAACCACGGCGGCGAGATCGCGTTCGCTAGCGGCTTCGACGACATCCGCCGCGCTTGCTCCGCCATGGCCCATGCGCATGTCGAGCGGACCGTCGAGCCGAAAAGAAAAGCCGCGCTCCGCCTCATCGAGCTGCATGGAAGAGACGCCGAGATCGAACACCACGCCGTCGATGGAGTCGTAGCCGCAGGCCCGCACCGCCGCCGCCAGATTGGAGAAGCGCTCCTCGACCAGAACGAGCCGGCCGGCCGCCGCATCGACCAAGCCGAAGCCGCCGGCGATAGCGCCCTGATCGCGATCGATGCCGATGACGCGGCAGTCGGCGGCATCGAGCATGGCTTTGGAATAGCCGCCCGCGCCAAAGGTGGCATCGAGATAGACGCCGCCGTCGCGCACGGCAAGATAGTCGACCGTGGGGCGGCCGAGCACGGGAATGTGACGGGCTAGTCCGCCAGCGGCAGCCGGTTTCCCGCTGCCGCCGCCCGCCGTCATTCCCGTGCTCCCTGCGGACCTTCCGCCGCCACCCGGGAGCCAAGCCGTTTCTTCAGCGCGCGGACCTTCTCGGTGGCCTCCGCGAGTTCCGCGCCGAAACGTCCGGGCTCCCAGATTTGAAATTTTTGGCCGAGACCGACGAACGCCACCGCGTCCGTGATCTCCGCATGGTGTTTGAGCGGCTCGCTGAGGATCACCCGGCCCTCGCCGTCGATCTTCAGGATTTCGCTGGTGCCGTAGAGCGCCGCCGCAAACTGCTCGCGCTCGTCGGAATAGGGTGGGAAGCGTGCTGTCAGCGCCTCGATCTCGTGCAACAGCGCATTGCCCCCGGCGTCGAGCGCCGGCCGGTCGAGGGTCGGATAGCAATAGAGGCCCGCAAAGCCGTCGCGCGCCAGCACCGCGCGAAAGGCGGCCGGGATCGACACCCTCCCCTTCGAATCGAGACGCAACGTGTAATGCGACACGAAGCGGTCCATGACGCCCCTTTGGCGGTCGCGCCGCGCGCTGCGGCTGGCCGGTGGCGGGCGCCCGTCCGGACTGACGTGACAAAAGGCTGGTTTCGGCGCGCCCCAACCCACGGCAGCCGAGGCAAGCAACCACGTCTGCATATGGGAAAATATGGGCTATCATGGGACCAATTGGGCGTCAATGGAATGGCGCGACCTGCCCATCCAGCCCCCGCGCCCTCGCCGGTTGACCGCAACGGCTCATTAACGGTGCGCAAACTTAAGGAAAGGTTGAAGGATTACGCCCCGGCCTAGCCCACATGGACCGTCGCAGGCCTCCAAGCCGCTGACCGATCAAATCCGGGGGCGACCGGAGAGCGCGTTCCTCGGCAAGCCGTCCCGCGCATTGCAATGACGGTGCGGCGATTTTTGAATATTGAATTTTGAATATTGAATATTGATTTTTGAATGTTGCGCGCTGCGAGCGCAAAGATTTTTCAAAGGTTCCACGCGAGAGTTTTTTTATCTCAGTCAAAATTGCCGGAACACCGCCAAAGCTCGCGCGTTGTTTCATGTAGGACGCGTCTTCACGCGAGGGCGCGGCTCACTCCCCCTTTGGATATTTGAATCATCATAACGGAGACCCAACATGCTCAGGAATCTCATGATCACGACCGCTGCGGCGGCGCTGTTGACGGGGTCTGCGCTCGCGCAGTCGCCGGCACCGCCGGCCGGCCAAGCCCCGGCAATGAAGCAGGACGCGGCGCCGAAGCAGGACGCGGCCCCGATGCGGCAGGACTCCGCTGCCAACCGGCAGATCATCACCGAGCAGAAGCCGGATCAGTGGCTTGCCTCGAAGTTCAAAGGCACCGACGTGATCGGCGCCAATGACGAGAAGATCGGCGATGTCAACGACATCCTGTTCGAGAAGGACGGCAAGGTGGTCGCCTATGTGATCGGCGTTGGCGGCTTCCTCGGCATCGGCGCCAAGGACGTGGCACTGAGCCCGACGTCGTTCCAGGTACAGGCGGCGACCGACCGCGAGGAACTCAAGCTCAAGCTGTCCATGAGCAAGGACGAGCTGAAGGCCGCGGCGGACTTCAAGCCGTACAACCCGCCGGCTCGCACCACCTCGGCGCCGTCGCAACGCCCGGGTGGCGCCCCGACCACCGGCCAGGCGCCGCGGGATTCGCAGCAGGCCCCGGCCGAGCGCCCCGGCGCACCGCCGCAGCGCTAGTAAGTACGGTACGTTAGCGTAACATTGAGTAGCGGGGCGGTTCAAAGGGTCCCACAGCGGGCGGTCCGGAGAGCAACACGGCATCCGGACCGCCTTCTGTTTTTTGCGCACGACTGTGGAAAGTGCGGCAGCTTCGCAACAGTAAAAGGGAATCGCC
>JBKKAF010000056.1:0-12802 GCA_046714775.1 Xanthobacteraceae bacterium
GCTTCCTTCGAGGCGAGAATGTAAAACTCGTTCGGATCGAGGATCAGGCTGCCGTCCGGGCGCGCGACGATCGGCTCCCAGAACTCGTTCACATCGTAACCGTTGCGGCGGTCGATATCGATCAGGCCGGTATGCCGCTTGCCGCGATAGCCGATCAGCCCGCCGGTGTCGCGTCCCGACAGATCGACGCCGACCGCAATGCCATCGCCAAGGTCGGCGTCGTCGGCATCGACCAGCCGCTCGCGCGCATGCAGCGCACGCAAGGTGTCGGCGGAAAGTTGCGCGTGGCCATGGCGGAAACGTATCTGCGAGAGGCGCGAGCCTTCGCGCACCAGCACCGGGAACGTCTTCGGGCTGATCTCCGCATAAAGCGGGCCGTGATAGCCGGCGCTGATGCGGTCGAAGCCGCGGGTCTCGTCGGCGATCACGCGGGTGAACACGTCGAGCCGCCCGGTCGAGCTCTTCGGATTGGCGGCGGCGGCGACCTCGTCGGGCAGCGCCAGGCTTTCGAGCAGCGGCACGATATAGACGCAGCCGGTTTCCAGCACGGCGCCGTCGGTCAGCGCAATCTCGTGCAGCTTCAGCTCGTCGATGCGCTCGGCAACGGTGGTATGCGGCCCGGGCAGGAAGCTCGCGCGCACCCGAAAGGCGGTTTCGCCGAGCCGCAGGTCGAGGCTGGCCGGCTGAATCTGGTCGGGCACGAATTCATAGGCCGGCAGGATGGCGCCGCTGTCGGCCAGCGCCGCGATCATGTGATCGGGCAGAATGCCTTTTTGATCCAGTGCAAAGACAAGCGGCACGGTCGCGCTCCCCGTCCTCATCCTTCGAGACGCCCTCCGTTGGCGGGCTCCTCAGGATGAGGAGAAGCATCTAACCTGATGGCCATCTTGACGGAAAGACAGGCGCGGCGTATGACGCGTTTTATCCCGTGGTCATTTGAGCCGGCCGGCTTGCAGCCACGTTAAATAAGTTGCTAAAAGGCCGGGGACGCGTTGGACCCGGCGGAAGAATTTTTCCGGCCGGTTTTTGTTGGCCGAAGGAGGCCCCCATGTCCCCCGCGCGCGTCAAACAATATCGTCCCGAGACCCGTCTGGTCCAATCCGGCATCCTGCGCTCGCAGTTCGGCGAGACCTGCGAGGCATTGTTCCTCACCCAGGGCTACGTTTACGAGAGCGCGCTCAGCGCCGAGCGGCGCTTCAAAGGCGAGGAGCCGGGCTATCAATATTCCCGCTTCTCCAATCCCACGGTGGCGATGTTCGAGGCGCGCATGGCCTCGCTCGAAGGCGCGGAGGCCGCGCGCGCCACTGCGACCGGGATGGCCGCCGTCACCACCGCCTTGATGGGGCAACTACGCGCCGGCGATCATATCGTCGCGTCCAAGGCGCTGTTCGGTTCCTGCCGCTACGTGGTGGAGGATCACCTGCCGCGTTACGGCATCGAATCCACTTTGGTCGACGGCATCGATCTCGACCAGTGGCGCAAGGCGGTGCGTCCCAACACCAAGACCTTCTTTCTGGAAAGCCCGACCAATCCCACGCTCGAAGTGATCGACATCAAGGCGGTGGCCGATATTGCGCATCAGGCCGGCGCCACGCTGGTGGTCGACAATGTGTTCGCCACGCCGCTCTATCAGCACCCGTTGGAGCTCGGTGCCGACTGCGTGGTCTATTCAGCCACCAAGCACATCGACGGCCAGGGCCGCTGTCTCGGCGGCGTGATCCTGGCGTCGGAAAAATTCATCCAGGACAATGTCCATACCCTGATCCGCCAGACCGGTCCCTCGATCTCGCCGTTCAACGCCTGGATCCTGCTCAAGGGCCTGGAGACGCTGGCGGTGCGCGTGCAACGGCAGACCGATACGGCGGCGACCGTCGCGGTGGCGCTGGCCGAACATCCCAAGATCACGCGGCTGATCTATCCCGGCCGGCCCGACCATCCGCAGGCCGAGGTGGCGCACCGGCAGATGCGGGCGGGCTCCACGCTGGTGGTGTTCGAGATCAAGGGCGGCAAAGCGGGGGCGTTCCGCTTTCAGGACGCGCTCAAGCTCGTGCGCATCAGCAACAATCTGGGCGACGCCAAGAGCCTGATCACCCATCCGGGCACGACCACCCATCAGCGGCTGACGCCGGCACAGCGCGCCGAGCTTGGGATCGGAGATGGTCTGGTGCGGCTGTCGGCTGGTCTTGAGCATCCCGACGACATCGTCGAGGACGTCATGACCGCGCTGAAGGCGGTGTGAGCGAAGCCAGCGGCGTTTTAAATCTTTCGCTCGTCTCCGCGAAAGCGGGGACCCAGCTCAAAAGAGAAAATCCTGGATTCCCGCTTGCGCGGGAATGAGCGGAGGGAAGCGGGGCTCTAGCGCGCCGCGGCGGATGCAGACGCTGTGTTCTGCGGCCGGGTCGCCGCTTCGGCGATCGCCGAGCCGAGCGCGCGCGCCAGGCAGGCATAGCTCCAGTCGTTGTGGTGCAACTGGTCGGGCGACAGGAACGTGTCGAACGGCAGCTTGTCGACCTGGTGCCAGTGGCGCATCAGCGCAAAGCGCTGGAACAGCTCGACGTTGGCGGCCTTGGCGATGGTCGCCATCAGCTCCACCATGCCCTCGGCATCGGGCTTGGCCAGCACGCGCGGAGCATATTGCGGGTCGATCAGCACGACGTCCACGCCGATCGCCTTCAGCCGGGCGATGCCGGCGCGCAGCAGCGGCACGTGCGGCTGCAGCGGATCGCCGCGCAACACCGAATTGGTCCCGGCCTGCCAAAGCACCAGATCGGGCTTTTCGGCGATCACGCCGGTCTCGAAACGTGCCACCATGTCGCTCGCCACCGCGCCGTTGACCCCGCGGTTGACGATGGAGAATTCGTGGCCGGGGAAATGCCGGGACAGTTCGACCGCGAGCCGGCTCGGATAGGAAGCCGCCGGCGAGCTGGCGCCGGCGCCGAAGGTCGAGGACGACCCGATGGCCACGATCTTGATCGGCAGGCCACCGGCGAGGCGTTGCGCGACCCGCGGCAGCGCATAGGCGAACTTGGCCTGCGCGGCCGGTACATTGCAGGCCGGCGAATTTGCAACAGCGGCGGGCGTCGGCGTCGCGCTCGCCAGAACAGGCGTCTGCGCCCGGGCCAGCAGGGCCGCACACAAGGCCATGGTCGCAACCGCGGTAAACACCGCCGCACGACGCAACAAAGCGGGGAAATTCATGATGGGCGTCTGATCCTGCCTAGCCTGTTACTTCCCGTTTTTTCTTGTTTTTCTTCGCTCTTCTTTGGCCCGTTTCTAGCTGAACGGCCCCTGAACGCCAAATCTGCCTCGCACCGGCGGAGCGATCGGGGCTCCAGCCCGCGGGCAATATACGCCATGTTGAGAATGAGACCGGGGAATGTCGGGAAAGGTCCTTGCCCTGTCCGCAACATTGTTCCTAAAGTTCTACCGTCTCCGGTTGGCGGCCATTCTGTCCAAGCGCGCGTCTTCGCGTCTTATAGCACATTTCGGGCTTTCGGCCGATCAAAAAATCTTTCATTTCCCGGCATATGGGGCGGTCAGACCACCTTTGACGAGGGCGGTCTTAACCACGAATATGCAGCGGACGAGTCTTCAGAAATGGCCCCAAAACAGACCCAGTACAGCGCCGTGACCCGCAGCATCGAGGTCGCGGTGGCGCCGCGCTTCCTGGCGGACCGGTCGTCGCCCGAGAACGGCTATTTCTTCTGGGCGTATACGGTCACCCTGACCAATCTCGGGGCCGAAACGGTCCAGCTCAAGACCCGCCACTGGCGCATCACCGATGCGCTTGGGCGGCTGCAGGAGGTGCGCGGGACCGGGGTGGTGGGCGAGGAGCCCGTGCTCAAGCCGGGCGAGAATTTCGAATATACCAGCGGCGTGCCACTGCCGACGCCGTCCGGCTTCATGGCGGGAAGCTATGGAATGGTGACCGCCAGCGGCGAAGGCTTCGACATCGACATCCCGGCCTTCTCGCTCGACACCCCGCAGGAAGAGCGCACGATCAATTGAGCGTTCATCGGGCAGCGAAGTGTCGTCCTGCTATCCACCCAATTTTAAATCGTCATTCCGGGGCGCGTGCGTAGCACGCGAGCCCGGAATCCATAACCACCGGCCGTGGTTATGGATTCCGGCTCTCGCCGCTAACGCGGCCCGGCCGAAATGACGGCAAAAATCAATTTGTCTCCGCCACCGCTGCCGGCTCGAACACGTAGCTGGCGCTGCAAAATTCGCAGGTGACGGTGATGACGCCGTTCTCGACCATGTAGTCGCGGTCGTCCTGCGAGAAGCTCTTCAACATGTCGGAGACGCCGTCGCGCGAGCAGGAGCACTCGGCGCTCAGCGGCGTATCGCGAAACACTCGCACGCCGCGCTCGTGGAATAGCCGATAGACCAGCCGCTCGGCGGAAATGTCCGGGTCGAGCAGTTCGATATCCTCCACCGTGGCAACCAGGCTGCGGCCCTCGACCCAGGAATCGTCCTCCGCCACGACATCCGGCGCGGTGCCTTCCGGCGCATCGCCCGGATCGAGATCGGGCTGCCGCGCCCGTCCCGGCGCCTTCGGCAGGAACTGCAATAGCAATCCGCCGGCCCGCCAGCGATGCCGTGCGCCATTCTCGCCCGCGCTCAGTTCCTCGCCGACCGCCATGCGGACGCGGGTCGGAATCTGTTCCGAGCGCAGGAAATATTCATGGGCGGCATGTTCGAGGTCTTGGCCTTCGAGCGCGACCAAGCCCTGATAGCGGCTCATGTCGGGGCCCTGGTCGATGGTCATGGCAAGATGCCCGCGGCCGAGCAGCGCCCCCGGCTTGGTCTCGCCCGCTGCCATGGCGGTCGCCACGCGCTCCGCATCGAAACGGGCACAGGCGCGCACCCTGCCGGGCGTGGTGAAATCGACCACCAGCATGCCGACCGGGCCGTCGCTCTTGGTCTGCAAAATGAAACGGCCCTCGAACTTGAGCGCGGAGCCGAGCAGCGCCGTCAGCACGATCGCCTCGCCGAGCAGCTTGGCGACCGGCGCCGGATAGGCATGGCGCTGCAGGATCGCATCGACCGCCGGCCCAAGCCGCACCACGCGGCCGCGCAGATCGAGCGCCGCGACCTCGAACGGCAGCACGGTGTCATCGGCGGAGGTTTGCGCGGGCGCGCGCACCGGAATATCGACGCGGGGTTCGTTCATCCTGCCCTATATGGCGTTCACGGTCGAGAAATCGACCCGCCCTTCACGCTCGGTCCCTCCGCTCATTCCCGCGCAAGCGGGAATCCAGGATTTGTGGAACTGGGTCCCCGCTTGCGCGGGGACGAGCGGAAAATTTCTCGACGGAGCTTAATTGGAACCGGCCTAGAGCGTGATTGCTTCAGGTTGAATCGCGATCACGCTCTAGCTTATTGTTTGAGCATGATCTTTTCCGAAAACCGGTTCCCACTTTTCGGGATCATGCTCAGCTAGCGCGCGTTGGCGTGCAGGCACCAGGCCAGAATGCCCTTCTGCGCATGCAGGCGGTTTTCCGCCTCGTCGAACACCACCGATTGCGGCCCGTCGATCACCTCGTCGGTGACCTCATGGCCGCGGTGGGCCGGCAGGCAATGCATGAACAATGCGTCGGGCTTGGCCTTGGCCATCAGCCGGGCATTGACCTGGTAGCGCTTGAGCAGGTTGTGGCGGCGCGCGCCGTCGCGGTCGCCCATCGACACCCAGGTATCGGTGGCTACGCAGTCGGCGCCCTTGACCGCCTCCTCCGGGTCGCTGTGCAGGGTAATCGCGGCGCCTGCGCCCTTGATCCAATCGGTCAGCCATTTTTTCGGCTTGAGCTCCGGCGGCGTCGCGGCCCGCAAGCGGAACTCGAACCGCTCGGCCGCATGCACCCACGAGGTCAAGACATTGTTGGCGTCGCCGGTCCAGGCGATGGTCTTGCCCTTGATCGACCCCCGGTGCTCCTCGAATGTCATGATATCGGCCAGCACCTGGCAGGGATGCGAGCGCTTGGTCAGTCCGTTGATCACCGGCACGGTGGCATGGTGCGCGAGCTCGCTCAGCGCTTGGTGGTCGAGGATCCGGATCATGATGGCGTCGACATAGCGCGACAGCACGCGCGCGGTGTCGGCGATGGTTTCGCCGCGGCCGAGCTGCATTTCCTGGCCGGTCAGCATGATGGCCTCGCCGCCGAGCTGCCGCATGGCGACGTCGAAGGAGACGCGCGTGCGGGTCGACGGCTTTTCGAAAATCATCGCCAGGGTCTTGCCGGCGAGCGGATGCTCGACGCCGCCTTCGCGCTTGCGTTTCCCCTTCATGGCAAGGCTTGTCTCGATCATGCCGCGCAGCTCGGCCTTGGGAATCTCAGTCAGATCGAGGAAATGGCGGATGCCGTTGGTGCTCATCCGGCCGCTCCCTGCTTGGGCACCTGTTTGGGCGCCCGCTCGTGCACCTTGGCAAGCCGCGCACAGGCGCGTTCGATCCGCCGCACCGCCTCGGCGATCTCTTCCTCGCTGACGATCAGCGGCGGCAACAGGCGCACCACATTGTCCCCGGCGGCGACGGTGATCATCTTCTGCGCGCGCAATTCGTCGACCAGTTCCGTGCTGGGCGGCACCGCGCGCAGGCCGACCAGCAGTCCCTCGCCGCGCACCTCGGCGACCACGCCGGGATAGCGATCGCTGATCTCTGCGAGCTTCTGCTTGAGAACGAGCGCGTTGCGGCGCACGCCGTCGAGGAAGCCCTCACCCAGAACCACATCGAGCACTGCATTGCCGGCCGCCATGGCGAGCGGATTGCCGCCGAAGGTCGAGCCGTGGGTGCCGGCCGTCATGCCCCGGGCGGCTTCGATGGTGGCAAGACAGGCGCCCAAAGGAAACCCGCCGCCCAACGCCTTGGCCAGCGCCATGATGTCGGGAGTTATGCCGCATCGCTGATAGGCGAACAGCTCGCCGGTGCGGCCGACGCCGGTCTGCACCTCGTCGAAGATCAGCAGCAGATCGTTGTCGTCGCAGAGCTTGCGCAAGGCGCGCAAAAACTCCGGCGCCACCACGCGCACCCCGCCCTCGCCCATGATCGGCTCGATCAGGATCGCGGCGGTCTGCGGCCCGACCGCGCGCTTGACCGCTTCGAGGTCGCCGAACGGCATTTGGTCGAAACCGTCGACGGCCGGGCCGAAGCCGTCGAGGTATTTTTGCTGGCCGCCGGCCGCCAGCGTCGCCAGCGTGCGGCCGTGGAAGGCGCCTTCGAAGGTGATGACGCGGAACCGCTCGGGCTTGCCGCCGGCGGACTGGTATTTGCGCGCCATCTTGATCGCGCATTCCATCGCTTCGGCGCCGGAATTGGTGAAGAACACGGTGTCGGCGAAGCTCGCCTCGCATAGCCGCGCGGCCAGCCGCTCGGCCTCGGGGATGCGATACAGATTGGAGACGTGCCAGAGCTTGCCGGCCTGCTCGCCGATCGCGGCGACGAGATGCGGATGTGCATGGCCGAGCGCGTTCACCGCCACGCCCGAGGTGAAGTCGAGGTAGCGATCACCGTTGGTCGCGATCAGCCAAGCGCCCTCGCCCCGCTCGAAAGCGAGATCGACCCGCGCATAGGTCGGCAATAGATGCGACGTCCCGTGCCCGCTCATGGCGACTGCGGCAATTGCTCGAAATGAAATGTGCCGCCTCTCCGGGCGGCACGACTGGCTATATTATTGCGGCGCGGTTCCGTGTCAACACGGCTTCGGCGCGTCTTCGGCGGTACTTCCGGCGCCCGATTTGCACATGTGCAGAGATAAGTGTGGACGCTTTCGCTTATAGGAGCGGAACATGTGGACGCAAGGATACCGACTCTTGCGCCTGACTCTCGCCATATTGTAGCGTTTCGGTTGTCGGATACGACATTTCGTGCGGCGGACAGTTCTCAGAGTTCATCGGTAGCGGGAGTATGCGTCGGGCCGGCCCAAGGGCTGCCCAGACCCGTGGTTGGATTCTGTCAGGGCTTAGTCCGTCGTAGCGACCACAAGGACATGACGCATGACCTGGACCGACGAACGCGTCGAGATGCTGAAAAAATTGTGGGCCGACGGTCTGTCGGCGAGTCAAATTGCCGCAGAGTTGGGCGGCATCACCCGTAACGCCGTGATCGGCAAGGTGCACCGGCTCGGACTCTCCGGACGCGCCAAGTCGCCGTCCTCCTCGGCGCCGCGGCAGCGCAAGGCGCGCGCCCATCCGCACATGCTGCGGGTCAACCGCCCGTCGATGCGCGGCAATACCGCGCTCGCGCATGCCTACGAATACGAGATGGAGGCGGAACCGGAACTGATCGACAACATCATCCCGATGGGGCAGCGGCGCACCATCCTGGAACTGACCGAGGAAACCTGCCGCTGGCCGATCGGCGATCCCGGCAGCGCGGACTTCTTCTTTTGCGGCGGCCAGACCGTGACCAGCCTGCCCTATTGCACCTACCATTCCCGCGTCGCCTATCAGCCGGCCAATGCGCGCCGCGACCGGCGTCCGTTCCGCGGATAAGGGCTTCTGCTCCGGAGCGGAGTTTCCCGCTGTCGGCGGACGATGACGGCTTAGGCGCTCTTGATGCTCAAGCGCTTTTGGCAAAACGATCGTCAAGCGCATAGCCAGCGCCGCGCACCGTGCGGATCGGATCGCTGTCGTCGCCACGGTTGAGCGCCTTGCGCAGGCGGCCGACATGCACGTCCACGGTGCGCTCGTCGATATAGATGTCGCTGCCCCAGACGCCATCGAGCAATTGCTCGCGCGAGAAGACCCGGCCCGGCCGTTCCATGAGGAATTCCAGCAGCCGGTATTCGGTCGGACCGAGATCGATTGCGCGCCCTCCGCGCGATACCCGCTTCTTCTCCCGGTCCAAGGCGAGATCGCCGAAGCTGAGCACGTCCGCGACCCGCCCCGGAGCGGCGCGGCGCAGCAGCGCGCTCACCCGGGCCAGCAGTTCGGGGACCGAGAACGGCTTGACGATATAGTCGTCGGCGCCGGTGGCGAGGCCGCGCACGCGCTCGCTCTCCTCCCCCCGCGCCGTCAGCATGATGATTGGCAGCGCCTTGGTCTCCGGCCGGGTCCGCAGCCGGCGGCAGAGCTCGATGCCGGACAGGCCGGGCAGCATCCAGTCGAGGATGATGACGTCCGGCGTGCTTTCCTTGAGCTTGATGTCGGCCTCGTCGCCGCGCGCCACCGTATCGACCTCATAGCCGGCGGCATCGAGATTGTAGCGCAGAAGCGTCACCAACGCCTCTTCGTCCTCGACGATCAGGATGCGCGGTTTCATGCGTGCGAAGTTCCCGTTATTTCTCGGCCACGGCGTCGCCGAAGGCGAGCGTATCGCCCTTCGGCCGCTGCTGGGCGATCGGACCGCCCTCGATGATGTAATAGACCGTTTCCGCGATGTTGGTGGCGTGGTCGCCGGCCCGCTCGATGTTCTTGGCGGAGAACATCAGGTGCATGCAAAATGTGATATTGCGCGGCTCTTCCATCATGTAGGTCAGCAGTTCGCGGAACAGCGACGTGCAGATCGCATCTATCGCTTCGTCGCCCTTCCAGACCGCCATCGCCTTTTCGAGATCGCGTTCGGCATAGCTGTCGAGCACTTGCTTGAGTTGGGCGAGCACCAAGCCGCCCATGTGCTCAACGCCGCGCATGAGCTTCTGCGGATAAAAATCGCCGGTGAGCGCGGCCACCCGCTTGCCGATGTTCTTGGCCAGATCGCCAATACGCTCGAGATCGCTGGCAACCCGAAATGCACCCACGATCTCGCGCAGATCGACCGCCATGGGCTGGCGGCGCGCGATGGTCAGCACCGCCTTTTCCTCGATCTGGCGTTCCAGGGCGTCGGTGGCTGCATCCGCGGCCACCACCCGCTTGGCGCGCTCGACGTCGCGCTTTACCAGCGCATCCAGGGCATCCGCCATCTGCTGCTCGGCAAGCCCGCCCATCTCCGCCACCATGCGGGTGAGTTCCTGCAGATCGACGTCGAATGCCTTGGCCGTGTGTTCGCTCATCATTGCGGCCATCCTTGTCCGCCTCTGCTCAGCCGAAGCGGCCGGTGATGTAGTCCTGGGTGCGCCGGTCATGCGGCGCGGTGAACATAGTGGTGGTGGGGCCGAACTCGACCAACTCTCCGAGATACATGAACGCGGTCGTGTCGGAGACACGCGCCGCCTGCTGCATGTTATGGGTGACGATCAGGATCGTCACCATGGAGGAAAGCTCGGTCATGAGCGTTTCGATGCGCGCGGTGGCGATCGGATCGAGCGCCGAGGGCGGCTCGTCGAGCAGCAACATTTCCGGTCCAGGCGCCAGCGCGCGGGCAATGCATAGCCGCTGCTGCTGGCCGCCGGACAGGCCGTAAGCGGACGTTCGAAGGCGGTCTTTCACCTCGTCCCACAAGGCGGCTTGCCTCAGCACTTCCTCGACGCGCTCATCGACCAGTGATTTCTTGCGGATGCCGCGCACCCAAAGACCGGAGGCGACGTTCTCGTAGATCGACTTCGGGAACGGGTTCGGCTTTTGAAAAACAATCCAGATTTTCAGGCGCACAAGCAGCGGGTCAACAGCGGGCGACACGATATTGAGCTCTTCGGGGTAGAGGATCACCTCGCCTTCGTAGCGGTTGCCCGGATAGAGGTCGTGCATGCGATTGAACGCCCGCAGCAGCGTGCTCTTGCCGCAACCCGACGGTCCGATCAGCGCCGTGACCTTGCGGTCGTGGATCGGAAAGCTCACCCGATTGAGCGCCTGCTTCTCCCCATAATAGAAGCTGAAATCCACCACCCGGGCGCGCAACGGCGCATCAGCCTTTATCTCGGGTTGGGAGGTGTCTACAGCAACCACGGGCTGCTCCCTCGTTCGCGCGTCCATTACCCTGCGCCCTTTCGAATGCGATAGCGAATATAGATCGCCAGCCCGTTCATCATCAGGGTCATGCCCAAAAGGACGACGCCGGTGGCGGCCGCAGCGACGTGGAAGCCGGCTTGCGGGCGCGAAATCCAGTTGAACATCTGGATCGGCATGACCGTGAACGGCGAATTGAGCCATTCGAAGCTGACGAACGGGAACGTCTCCTGCACCGGCGGCGGCGGCAGAAAGGCGATGAAGGTGAGCGCGCCGATTGTGATGATGGGCGCCGTCTCGCCGATCGCGCGCGACATGCCGACAATGGCCCCGGTGAGGATGCCGGGCCGTGCCGTCGGCAGCAGATACATCCAGACCGCCTGCCAGCGGTCGGCGCCGAGCGCATAGGCCGCCTCGCGCACCTCGAGCGGGATGCTGCGCAGCGCCTCACGGGTCGCCACGATGATGATCGGCAAGATCAGCAGCGCCAGTGTTAGCCCGGCCACCAGGATGGTCTGGCCGAGCTTCAGCGTCTGCACGAACAGGCCAAGCGCCAGCAGGCCGTAAATGATCGACGGAACGCCGGCCAGATTGGTGACGTTGATCTCGATGATGTCGGTGATCCAGTTCTTCGGCGCATATTCCTCGAGATAGATTCCGGCGGCGACGCCGACAGGGACCGCCAACGCCGCCGTGGTCAGCATCACCAGCGCGCTGCCGACCCAGGCGGAGAGGATGCCGGCCTGTTCCGGGCGGCGTGACGGGAAATTGGTGAAAAATTCCCAGCTCAGCCGCGGCACGCCGTCGATCATGAAATCGGCGACCAGCACCAGCAGGGTCGACATCGCCACGACGAGCACGATGAAACCGACAATGGCAAACCGCAGATCCTGCCGGTTCGCCCTTCGGACGAGGGTCTGCTCGTCGGTCGCCGGGGTTGGATTCCTATCGGTGCTCATGGGCTCGACTAATAGACCTCGCGATACCTTTTCCGCAGCCAGAAGGCGATGAGATTGAACACCAGCGTGATCAGGAACAGCGTCAGGCCGGCGGCGAAGATGGTCAGGTAGGCCAACGAATTGTGCGGCACGTCGCCGAGGCTGATCTGCACGATATAGGCGGTTATGGTGGCGGCGCCTTCGAGCGGATTGACCGCGAGCCGCGCCTGCTGGCCGGCGGCAATCGCCACCACCATGGTTTCGCCGACAGCGCGCGACATGCCGAGGATATAGGCGGCGGTCACGCCGGAGAATGCCCCGGGGATCACCACGCGCACCGCCGTTTGCAGCCGCGTGAAGCCCAAGGCAAAGGCGCCCTCCCGCAGCGTATTGGGAACCGCCCGCATGGCGTCCTCCGCCACCGACACAATATAGGGCAGGATCATGATGCCGATGACGATGCCCGGAACCAGCAAGTTGAAGGTCGACAGTTCCGGGATGAAGCGCTGGAAGATCGGCGTGAGAAAGAACAAGGCAAAATAGCCGAAGGCCACCGTGGGCACGCCGGCAAGGAGTTCGAGGATCGGTTTGACGATTTCCCGGGTGCGATGGGCGGAAAATTCGCTCAGATAGATCGCCAGAATGGTGCCGGCCGGAATCGCGACCAAAAGCCCTATCAACGTCGTCATCAACGTGCCGGACACCAGCGTCATGATGCCGAAACGCGGCTGATCGAACACAGGGGTCCACTGCGTATCGGTCAGGAAATCGATGATCGACACTTGCTGGAAGAACAGGATGGAATCGTAGAGCAGGATGTAAACGATGCCGGCGGTGATGAAGATCGAAAGGGCGGCGGCGAGGAACAGCACGCCTCTCGCTATCTGCGCGATGACGGCGCGGCGCCGCAGGAACGCATCGCTCGGCGCCAGCCGCCGATAGCGCGCAGCGCCTGCTTGTTCGATGGTCGTCATCGCACGGCCCTATAAGGATCAACCGAGAATTGGGGGGCGCCGGCCCCCCCCAAAACCACCCCCCCCCCC
>JBKKAF010000057.1:0-28716 GCA_046714775.1 Xanthobacteraceae bacterium
ACCCCCCCGGGGGCACCCCGTTTTGTGTTTTAATAGGGGCCCTATGTCTAAAACCCCCTCGGCCCACGGGGAGAGGTGTAAGCGGAGATGGGAATAAAGATGTTCGACAGTCTGTCGGAAAAACTGAGCGGCGTTCTCGATCGCCTGACCCGCCGCGGCGCGCTGAGCGAGGCCGACGTCGACGCGGCGTTGCGCGAGGTTCGCCGCGCGCTGCTGGAAGCCGACGTCGCGCTCGATGTGGTGCGGGCATTCATCGACAAGGTGAAGAGCCACGCCGTGGGCGTGGAAGTGGTCAAGTCGGTGACCCCCGGCCAGCTGGTGGTCAAGATCGTGCACGATCAGCTGGTCGCCACCTTGGGCGAGAGCGCCGATCCGATCGATCTCAATGCGCCGGCCCCGGTCCCGATCATGCTGGTCGGCTTGCAGGGCTCCGGCAAGACCACGACCGCCGCCAAGCTCGCCAAGCGGCTGAGCGAGCAGGGCCGGCGCAAGGTGCTGATGGCCTCGCTCGACGTGCGCCGCCCGGCGGCGATGGAACAGCTCGCGGTGCTCGGGCGGCAGGTCAGCGTCGATACGCTGCCGGTTGTCGAAGGCCAGCAGCCGGCGCAGATCGCGCAGCGCGCGCTGCAGGCCGGCAGGCTCGGCGGCTACGACGTGGTGCTGCTCGACACCGCCGGCCGCACCACGCTCGACGAAGCGATGATGGCGGAGGCGGCCGAGGTCAAGCGCGTCGCCAATCCGCATGAAGTGTTGCTGGTCGCCGACAGCCTCACCGGCCAGGACGCGGTCAATCTCGCCCGCGCGTTCGATCAGCGGGTCGGCCTCACCGGCATTGTGCTCACCCGCGTCGACGGCGACGGCCGCGGCGGTGCCGCTTTGTCCATGCGCGCGGTCACCGGCAAGCCGATCAAGCTGATCGGCACCGGCGAAAAGCTCGACGCGCTGGAAGACTTCCATCCGGCGCGCATCGCCGACCGCATCCTCGGCATGGGCGACATCGTCTCGCTGGTCGAGAAGGCGGCCGCCACCATCGACGCCGAGAAGGCTGCCCGCGTCGCCGAAAAAATGCGCAAGGGCGCGTTCGATCTCTCCGACCTGCGCGATCAGCTGGTCGGCATGCAGCAGATGGGCGGCATGGCCGGCCTGATGGGCATGCTGCCCGGGGTCGCCAAGATGAAGAACCAGATCGCCTCCGCCAATCTCGACGAGAACGTGCTCAAGCGGCAGATGGCGATCATCGACTCGATGACTCCGAAGGAGCGCAAGAACCCCGACGTGTTGAAGGCGAGCCGCAAGAAACGTATCGCCGCCGGCTCCGGCACCCGGGTCGAGGACGTCAATCGCATGCTGAAGATGCACCGGACCATGGCCGACGTGATGAAGGCGATGGGCGGCGGCAAGCGCGGTCCGATGGCCGGCATCGCCAACATGCTGGGGATGGGCTCCACCATGCCGAGCCCGGAGCAGATGGCCGAGCTTGCAAAGAAAATGCCGGGCGGAATGCCCGGCGGCGCCGGATTGCCGCCGACCATGCCCGGGCTGCCGTCGAAATTTCCCGGTCTGCCCGGCCTCGGCGGGTTTCCGGGCTTGGGGAAGAAGAAGTGATGCCCAGATCATCGCATCGTCATTCCGGGCCGCGGGCTTTGCCCGCGTCCCGGAATGACGATCGATAGAAAATGCCAAAGAAAGGAACTTACCAATGTCTCTGAAAATCCGTATGGCCCGCGCCGGCACCAAGAAGCGGCCGTTCTACCACATCGTCATCGCCGACAGCCGCTCGCCGCGCGACGGCCGCTTCATCGAGCGCATCGGCTTTTTCAATCCGCTGCTGCCGAAGGACCACAAGGACCGGCTCAGGCTCGACCTCGAAAAGGTGAAGGCCTGGCTCGCCAAGGGCGCGCTGCCGTCGGATCGCATTCTGCGCTTTCTCGACGCCGCCGGCGTGATGAAGCGCGAGAAGCGCAACAATCCGGAAAAAGCCATCCCGCGCAAGGAACGCAAGGCCCAAGCCGAAGCCGCCGCCAAGGCGGCGAGCGCTGCGCCGGCGGCTAAACCCGCCGCGCCGGCCGCGAGCTGATGTCCGCGTCGATCGGATAGCTGGCCGTGGCCGAGCGCATCTGCGTTGCCCAGATCGGCGCCGCGCACGGTGTCCGCGGCGAGGTCAAGCTGCGCTCCTTCACCGCCGATCCGCTGGCCGTGAAGGATTACGGCGCGCTCGAGAGCGAGGACGGCTCGGCCCGTTTCGAGATCGAATCCGTGCGGGCCGCGAAGGATCATCTGGTGGCGCGGCTCGCCGGCGTCCGCGATCGCGATGCCGCGGAGCGGCTGCGCAATATCAAGCTGTTCGTGCCGCGCGCGCGCTTGCCGGCGGCCGCAGCCGATGAATTCTATTATGCCGATCTGATCGGCCTTGCGGCGGTCACCGCGGACGGCCGCGAGTTTGGCACCGTGGCAGCGGTGCATAATTTCGGCGCCGGCGACCTTCTGGAAATCCGGCTGGCGGCAGGCGGCGCGACGGTCATGCTACCGTTCACCGACGCCGCCGTACCGCGTGTCGACATTGCCGCCGGGCGGATCGTGGTCGAGCCGCCGGAAGGGACTTTGCAGCAGAGCTGAGCCATGTGGCGCGCCACCGTCCTCACCATTTTCCCGGAGATGTTTCCCGGCCCGCTCGGCCTCAGTCTGGCCGGCAAGGCGCTAGGCGGCATCTGGCAACTCGACACCGTCGACATCCGGACCCATGCGACGGACAAGCACCGCTCGGTCGACGACACGCCGGCCGGCGGCGGGCCCGGCATGGTGATGAAGCCCGACGTGCTGGCGCGCGCTCTTGATGCAGCGGCCCCCGCGACCGACGCACGGCCACGCCTGTTGATGAGCGCGCGCGGTGCTCCGCTCACCCAGGCCCGCGCCGATGCCCTCGCCAGGGGACCGGGCGCGGTCATCGCTTGCGGCCGGTTCGAGGGCGTGGACGAGCGCGTCATCGCGGCCCGCGGCCTGGAGGAAGTCTCGCTCGGCGACTACGTGCTGTCAGGCGGCGAGATCGCGGCCATGGCGCTGATCGACACCTGTGTGCGGCTGCTTCCCGGGGTGATGGGCAAGGAAGCCTCAGGCACCGAGGAGAGCTTTGCCGAGGGGCTGCTGGAATACCCGCACTATACCCGGCCGGCACTGTTCGAAGGCCAAAGTATCCCGGAGGTATTGACCTCGGGTGACCATGCCAAGGTCGCGGCCTGGCGTCGCGAACAGGCGGAGCGGCTCACGCGCGAGCGCCGGCCCGATCTGTGGGCCGCATATCAGACCCGTATTGGCGGCGCCAAGAAGCCCCATCCGAAAGGGTGACAAGGGCCGCCCTTTGTCGTAGAAGCTCGCCAACCCGAACAGACCCAAAACGACCGCGCACCGCAGCGGCGGTGCAGCCGACGGAGAATTCCCATGAACCTCATTCAACAGCTCGAACAAGAGCAAATGGCGAAGCTGACCGCCAGCAAGGAGATTCCTGCGTTCGGGCCCGGCGACACGGTGTCGGTCAACGTCAAGGTGGTCGAGGGTGAGCGCACCCGCATCCAGGTCTATGAAGGCGTGTGCATCGGGCGTGCCGGCTCCGGCCTCAACGAGAACTTCACCGTGCGGAAAATCTCCTACGGCGAGGGGGTCGAGCGCGTGTTTCCGCTCTATTCGCCGATGGTCGATTCCATCAAGATCGTCCGCCGCGGCAAGGTGCGCCGCGCCAAGCTCTATTACCTGCGCGGACTCCGCGGCAAGTCGGCGCGCATCACCGAGAAGCAGGATCACCGCCCGGGCAAGGACGGCGCCGAAACCGCCAAGAAGTGATGTCGTGGGAGGCGCCGGGACCGCGGTCTTGAGCGATTCCCGTATATCGGCGCGCGCTTGGCTGGTCCGGCTCGCTCTAATTCCCGGGTTGCTCGGTCTTGGGCTGCTCGGCGCAATCCTTTGCTCCATCGTCGCGGCCTCCGCCGAGCCGCTTGTGCTGGAAGTCGAGAGCGCAGCTGCCGGATATGATCAACGCACCGGCGAGCCGATCGTCACGTTTCGGATGACACGCGAATCCGGGCGCGCTTTTGGAGAACTCACCAAAAACAATGTCGGCCGCCCCATGGAATTGCGGGTCGATGGGCAGGTGTTGATGAAACCGGTGATCAGAGAGCCCGTTCTCGGCGGCTCTCTTCAAATTTCCGGAGAGTTCACCCCCCAAGCGGCCAAAGAGCTTGCCGCCCGCCTGTTGGCGGGCGCCTCCAAGCTCAAGGTCGAAGTGGTGGATTGAACGCGCCGACCGTCTTGCCGGCCGGTAAGTCCAGTTGACGCGCCCGCGGCTTTCGGCACTTTCCCTCGCTTTGCAGAACCATTACATACGAGCCGATATCGCTGACCTGACAGGACGATAGAATGGCCAAGCCACGTACCCTCTATGACAAGATCTGGGACGACCACCTGGTCGACGAACAGCCGGACGGCACCTGCCTGATCTATATCGATCGCCACCTGGTGCACGAGGTGACCAGCCCGCAGGCCTTCGAGGGGCTGCGCTTGGCCGGGCGCACAGTACGCGCGCCCGACAAGACGCTGCTGGTGGTCGATCACAACGTCCCCACCACCGACCGCTCCAAGCCCAACGAGGATCCGGAAAGCACGGCGCAGATCGCGACGCTGGCGCAGAACGCCAAGGATTTCGGCCTCGAATATTTCAACGAGTTCGACAAGCGCCAGGGCATCGTCCACATCGTCGGGCCCGAGCAAGGCTTCACGCTGCCTGGCACCACCCTCGTGTGCGGCGACAGCCATACCGCGACCCATGGCGCGTTCGGCGCGCTCGCCTACGGCATCGGCACGTCCGAGGTCGAGCACGTGTTGGCGACGCAGACGCTGATTCAGACCAAATCAAAGAACATGCGCGCGACCGTCGACGGCAAGCTGCCGGCGGGCGTCACCGCCAAGGACATCATCCTCGCCATCATCGGCGAAATCGGCACCGCCGGCGGCACCGGTTATGCGCTGGAATATGCCGGCGAGGCGATCGGCGCGCTGTCGATGGAAGGCCGCATGACGGTTTGCAACATGTCGGTCGAAGGCGGCGCCAAGGCCGGCTTCATCGCGCCCGACGAAAAAGCCTTCACCTATTTGAAGGATCGCCCCAAGGCGCCCAAGGGCAAGGCCTGGGACGACGCCATGCGCTACTGGGAAACGCTGCGCTCCGACGATGGCGCGCATTTCGACCGCGAGATCAGGGTCGACGCCGGCAAGCTGCCGCCGCTGGTGACCTGGGGCACCAGCCCCGAACAGGTCATCTCGATCACCGGCCGGGTGCCGACGCTGGGCGAGATCGCCGACGAAAACAAGCGTCGCGCGGCGGCCACCTCGTTCGAATATATGGGGCTGAAGGGCGGCGAGAAGATCACCGACTTGAAGCTCGACCGGGTGTTCATCGGCTCATGCACCAATGCGCGCATCGAGGACCTGCGCGAGGTGGCGCGGGTGGTGAACGGCAAGAGCGTCAATCCGAACGTCAAGGCGATGATCGTGCCGGGCTCCGGCCTGGTGAAGGAGCAGGCCGAAGCGGAAGGGTTGCACACGATCTTCGTGCAGGCCGGATTTGAATGGCGCGAGCCGGGCTGCTCCATGTGCCTTGCGATGAACCCGGACAAACTGATGCCGGGCGAGCGTTGCGCCTCGACCTCCAATCGCAATTTCGAGGGCCGGCAGGGCTACAAGGGGCGCACCCACCTGGTATCGCCGGTGATGGCCGCCGCTGCCGCGGTCGCCGGGCATTTTGTCGACATCAGAAGCTGGAATAGCTGAGCGCGGAATTCGGCGCGATCAGCCGCGTTCCCACCAGCAGCGCATGCGCGGCACGATCACCGTGCCGCTCGGGCGGTGTTCCTGCGCCAGCCAGGAGATGCATTGACGCACCGCATTCGGACCCGGACCGCCATAGGGCAGCCGGTAGACCCTGATCCGCGTCGGTGCGCGGCGCACGCGGGCGCGCCGCTGCACGGCGATCTGGCCCGGGCCGGCTTGCGCATAGGCGGCGATAGCGTCGCCGGCCGACGCCGGGCTCAATGAGACATCGGCCACGGCGAACACCGCCACACTCGCCACCGCCATTACCGCCCATGTCGCGTTGCGCATGTCGCTATCCCGCTCCCTCAAGCCATAACGCTCGCCCATTGCGACCGCCTCGTCAACGCCGGGCTTCGGCTCGCGTCGTCTTGGGTCGCTCCTTGGCCGCGGCCGCGCTCTCGCCTAGAACAGCGCCATGGCCGAGCCCCCCATTTCCGATCCGCTGGCCTGGCGCAGCCTCAAAGCGCCCTCGCTGGCCGAATTTGAGGTGCTGGCGACCGAAACCTTTCGCCGGCTGCCGGCGCGCTTTCGCGCCAAGTGCGAAGGCGTGGTGGTCCATGTCGAGGATTATCCGAGCGTCGAGGTGCTCGATTCCATGGGTATCGAGAGCGAACTGGACCTGATGGGTCTGTTCCACGGCGTCGGGGAGCCGTTCCGCTCCGAAAACATTTCCGGCGAGATGCCCAATATGGTGTGGCTCTACCGCGTTCCGATCCTGCTGTATTGGGCCGAGCACGACGAACAGCTGGGCGCCATCATCAGCCATGTGCTGATCCACGAGCTCGGCCACCATTTCGGCTTCTCGGACGAGGACATGGCGGCGATCGAAGCGAGCGTGGAATAGGCGGCGGCTCTGCTTTCCAAATCACAGGACGAACAAGCGATGATCCTTACAATCTTCCGGTCCCGGCTCATGCCCGGCGTCGATGGCGCCTATCTGCCCGTGGCCGCCCGCATGGACGACCTCGCGGTGGCGATGCCCGGCTACGTGACGCACAAGGAGTTCCTCGCGGACGACGGCGAACGCCTCACGCTTGTTGCCTTCGATTCGGAAGAGGCGACGCAGGCTTGGCGGATGCATCCGGAGCATCAGGCGGCCCAGCGCCAAGGACGCGACACGTTTTATTCCGAATACCATATCCAGGTCTGCAAGTTGCTGCGGCAGTCGGATTTCAAGCGCGCGGATGCGGCCTGACGCGCGGCGCGGACGGACTTGACCGTTGCGCACCAAGCCGCCATGACAAAGGCCTGTTTTGCACGGTGGTCGCACCGATCCGAAGGAAAAACCGATGGACAAGTTCAGCACGCTCGACGGCGTCGCCGCCCCGCTCAGGATGATCAATGTCGACACCGACATGATCATTCCCAAGCAATATCTGAAGACCATCAAGCGCACCGGCCTGAGCAGCGGGCTGTTTTCGGAGAAGCGCTATCGCGACGACGGCAGCGATAATCCGGATTTCGTGCTCAACAAGCCGGCCTATCGCAAGGCCAGGATCCTGATCGCCGGCGACAATTTCGGCTGCGGCTCCTCGCGCGAGCACGCGCCCTGGGCGCTGTTGGATTTCGGCATACGCTGCGTGATCTCGACCTCGTTCGGCGACATTTTCTATAATAACTGCTTCAAGAACGGCATCCTGCCGATCCAGGTCTCCGATGACGAGCTGCAAAAACTGTTCGACGACGCCGAGCGTGGCGCCAATGCGACGTTGAGCATCGATCTCGAGAAACAGGAAATCCGCGGGCCCGACGGCGGCGTGATCACGTTCAAGATCGATTCGTTTCGCAAACATTGCCTGCTGAACGGGCTCGACGACATCGGGCTGACACTTGCGAAGAACGACAAGATCGACAGCTACGAGAGCAGGGCCAAATCCGCGCGTCCCTGGGCGTAGATCGGCGCCGTTATTTCGGATCGCCCAGTTCCTGGATCGCCTGCGTAAGCTCGGCGGCCGTGTAGGGCTTCGGCAGAATGGCCGCGCCGTCGACAAACATCGCCTTCATGCCGTCGGTAACACCTTCGCCGGAGGTATAGAGTACGCGCACACCGGGCCGCAGCTCCGCTGCTGCCTGCGCGACGGTGAGGCCGCCCTGCTCCTCGCCTTTGAGGCGGATGTCGGTGAACAGCCCGTCGATCGATTGGTCGCTATTCAGCACCGCGAGCGCTTGCTCGACGTCCGAAGCCGACAGAGTCTCATAGCCGATGTCCTGGAGAATGGACTCGGCAAGAACGCGGACCTGCTCCTCGTCCTCTACGACGAGTATCGTCGCCATCGCAGGTTCTCCGCCGCTCTGTTATCAACATGACATAACAGCGGCCGGCTGTGAAGGTTCCTGCAGCTTTTGATGAAGCACCGGGCCGGCAGGGGGATTGGATTCAGCGGTTTTGACCGATCGCTTCCGCCATTGCGACCGTGCGCCGCGCTATCTCCACATGCAGCCGCTCGACCATGCGGCCATCGAGCGCGACCACGCCCTTTTCCCTGTTCTCCGGCAGATCGAACGCCGCCATGATCTTGCGCGCCTCGGCGATCTCCTCCGCGTCCGGCGAGAACGCGGCGTTGCACGGCTCGATCTGGTTGGGATGGATCAGCGTCTTGCCGTCGAAGCCCATGTCGCGGCCTTGTGCGCATTCGCGCGCAAAGCCCTGGGCATCGGCGAGGTCGTTGTAGACGCCATCGAGGATATCGAGGCCGTAGGCATGAGCGGCGAGCACGCAGTCCATCAGCCAGGGCACCATGGGCGCGCGGCCGGGCACCATGCGCACCCGCGCCTCGCGCGCAATGTCGTTGGTGCCCATCACCAGCACGGCGAGCCGCATCTCCACATCGGTGGCGGAAGCTGCGATCTGGCCGATATGGATGAGCGCGCGCGGGGTCTCTATCATCGCCCAAACGCGGATCTTATGGTCCGCGTTGATGTCGATCAGCCGATCCGCCACCGCCGAGAGCTGCTCGGGACCGGTGATTTTCGGGACCAGAATGGCGTCGGGATGCGACTTGGCGGCGGCATCGACGTCCTCGATCCACCACGGCGTATCGAGAGCGTTGATCCGGATCACCACTTCGCGCGCGCCGAAACCGCGCGCCGTCACCGCCTCGGCGACCTGCTTGCGGGCGGCGTCCTTGTGCTCGGGCGCGACCGAATCCTCGAGGTCGAGGATGACCGCGTCGGCGGGCAGGGTGCGCGCCTTTTCCAGCGCGCGGGCATTCGATCCGGGCATGAACAATGCGCTGCGGCGGAGGCGGATGGTCATGGACGAGCCTCTCCTGTGGCCAGCAGCCTAGCGAGCGCGCGCACACTGTGCCACCCGCCCGTGCGGCGCCGAGCTTGACCGCGGCGGCCGCCCGCTCCACAGAGCACGGTTCGACCTCAGAGGCCGCCCATGCACTTTCCCGATCGTCTCGTCGCCGGCTACCAGACCTTCCTGCAACGGCGGCTGCCCACCGAACAGAATCGCTTCAGCGCCTTGGCCGACCAAGGCCAGTCCCCCAAGACCATGGTGATCGGCTGCTGCGACTCACGGGTATCGCCTGAAGTCATTTTCGACGCCGGGCCGGGCGAGCTGTTCGTGGTCCGCAACGTCGCGAACCTCGTGCCGCCCTATTCGCCCGACGGCGCCTATCACGGCGTCTCGGCGGCGCTCGAATTTGCGGTGCAGGCGCTGAAGGTGAGCGACATCGTGGTGCTCGGCCATGCGCGCTGCGGCGGCATCAAGGCCTATGCCGAGCAAGCCGCGCCGCTGTCGTCGGGCGATTTTATCGGACGCTGGATGTCGCTGATCGCTCCCGCCGCCGCCTCGCTCGGCCCGGTTGCGGCCGGCGAGGATTATCTCGCGCGGCTCGAACAGGCGTCGCTCATGCGCACGCTCGACAATCTGATGACGTTTCCCTATGTGCGCGCGAGCGTCGAGCGCGGAGAAATGGCGCTGCATGCGGCCTATTTCGGCGTCGCCACCGGCGCGCTGGCGGTGCTCGATCGCACGAGCGGCGAATTTAAGCCGGTGACTGCGGGCTGATCGACGCGCGCTGATGACTGTTTAATTGTCATTGCCGGGCTTGACCCGGCAATCCATCATCTTCGCATGAGCTATTGGCTCTACATCCTTGCGAACCGGCCAGGCGGCGCGCTGTACGTCGGCGTGACCAACGACCTCATTCGCCGGGTGTACGAGCATCGCGCGGGGTTAGTCCCGGGATTCACCAAACGATACGACATAAAATTGCTGGTCTACTATGAACACTACGACACTCCTGCCGCGGCAATCCAGCGCGAGAAAAACATCAAGCATTGGCTGCGAGAATGGAAAATCGACCTTATCATTTCTATGAATCCGAAATGGCGTGATCTCTATGATGAGATTATTCGCTAGTGCGGCGTCATGCCCCGGGCCTAACCCGGGCATCCATCTTTTTTGAAAAGTGATGGATTGCCGGGTCAAGCCCGGCAATGACAAAGGAGAAGGACGGCGGGCTGACTACGCCGCCTTCTTCTTCGCGCTGATCAATTTGCGGTTGATCAGGCACTCGGCGATCTGCACGGCGTTGAGCGCGGCGCCCTTGCGCAGATTGTCGGACACGATCCACAGCACGAGACCGTTCTCCACGGTCGCGTCCTCGCGGATGCGGCTGATATAAGTGGCATCCTCGCCGGCGCATTCATAGGGCGTGACGTAGCCGCCCGGCTCGCGCTTGTCGATCACCAGGCAGCCCGGCGCGTTGCGCAGCAGCTCGCGCGCCTCGTCGGCGGTGATCGGCTGCTCGAACTCGACATTGACCGCCTCGGAATGGCCGATGAACACCGGCACGCGCACGCAGGTGGCGACCAGCTTGATCTTGGGATCGAGGATCTTCTTGGTCTCGACCACCATCTTCCATTCTTCCTTGGTGAAGCCGTCGTCGATGAAGTCGTCGATCTGCGGAATCAGATTGAACGCGATGCGCTTGGGAAATTTCTTCGATGCGACCTCGTTGATCTGAAAGACCGCCTTGGTCTGCGCGAACAATTCATCCATCGCCTCTTTGCCGGCGCCGGACACCGACTGATAGGTCGCCACCACCACGCGCTTGATGCGCGCCTTGTCGTGCAGCGGCTTGAGCGCGACCACCAGCTGGGCGGTAGAGCAGTTTGGATTGGCGATGATGCCTTTCTTGCGGAAGCCGGCGACCGCATCGGCATTGACCTCCGGCACCACCAGCGGCACGTCGGGGTCCATCCGCCAGGTCGAGGAATTGTCGATCACCACGGCGCCGGCGGCCGCGATCTTCGGCGACCATTCCCTTGATACCGCTCCGCCAGCCGACATCAGGCAGATATCGACATCGGAGAAGTCGTAATTGTCGAGCACCTTGCACTTGAGAATCTTGTCGCCAAAGGAGACTTCGGTGCCCTGGCTGCGCTGCGAAGCGACCGCCACCACCTCGTCGGCAGGAAAGCTGCGCTCGGCCAGGATCCCGAGTATTTCGCGACCCACATTGCCGGTAGCGCCGACAACCGCGACCTTATAACCCATCATTAACTCTCCGCCGCAATTTCACCCGAATTGCCGCAGCGCGGAAACCGGAGCGGAAGCGCTTCTAAGCGAGAACGCCGGTAAACACAACGGCGTCAGGCCCTTTCGTGCATCCGGCTCTGCGTACATTCCGCGACGAACTCGGCGAGACCTTCATTCGCCTGCTTGCCTATGTGGGCGGCATCGCGGTGCTGGCGCTGCTCGCTGCCAAGATATTCGGCATGCCTGCAGTCAAGGCCGCCATCGAAACCGCGCCGCGCTCCGACTGGAGCACGATCGAGCGCCCCTATCGCGCCTTTGCGCTGAGCATTCCCGATTTCGCCGAACCGGAGCCCGA
This sequence comes from Xanthobacteraceae bacterium, assembly GCA_046714775.1. GTDB lineage: Bacteria > Pseudomonadota > Alphaproteobacteria > Rhizobiales > Xanthobacteraceae > VAZQ01. The sequence goes on from JBKKAF010000057.1 coordinate 11,709, forward strand.
CTACGCCATCCGCCGTCATACGGTGGGCGGCGGCCGCCGCGACATCATGAGCTGGGGCGAGCGCGGGCAGGGCGCCCGCTTCATGATGGAAATCTACCGCCCCGGCCGGGAGATCGAGCGTTTCGACGCACCGGCGGCCGAGATCGTGGCGCGGACAAGCGAACTCGGCGCCGCCAGCGCGATCCGGCCGGCGGAGGTAATGGACAGCAAGTTCGGGCCGGTCGCGCTCTACGCGTTCACCGCGCGTTCCGGTGACCGGACCCACCACTGTCTCGGCTTTGCCCGGGCCTTCGAAGAGCCGCGGATGCAAATCGCCGGCTGGCATTGCCGCGCCGCCCAGGAGGTAATCGACCGCGGCACGCTGTCCTGCGCACTCGACCGGCTGTCGCTGTTGATGGCGGCGAGCGATCCGAAAGTGTCGGAGCTGTTCGCGCGCGCCGAGCTCAAGCGCCAGTTCTGCCGCCATAAGGCCTGGCCGGCCGCCGGCAATGTCAAGCGCAAGGACTGGATCGACTCCGGCAAGGAGCCGAAGCTGCGCGGCCGGGTGGTGGCGCGCTAAAGCAAGATCCCGAAAAGTGGGTACCGGTTTTCGGAAAAGATCATGCTTACGCAAGAAGCTGGCCTGGAACGCTTCCGGGCACGGGACGTTCCCTTGTGGCAGGACGGCAAAGCCGGGTAGAGTGCCGGACAAGACGGATTCACAAGAGGGCATCATGGGTTGCAAGACATTGAGCGCTGCGGCGTTGGCCGTACTGATCGCCGCGGCCTTTGCGCTCGCGGCCCCGGCCGAGGCTGCCGTGCAAAAGAAGAAGCAGCGGGTCGCCACCCCCAAGCAGACACGGCAGGTGGTGGTCAGCCGCCCGCGCACGCGCCTCGTGGTGCAGCGGCGCTCGTTCCTCGACGCCGGCACCGAAGTGCTGCCGGGCGAGCGCAAGTACAACGAATATGCCATGCCGACGGGCTATCGCCCCATGGGCGTGATCGAGAACACCGCTTTCAACCGCTCGAGCTGGTCGCTGCCGGGACCGTTCGAGCTGCCGCGCTTCGGCTATTGAGCCGCCGCGATCGTAATGATTCGTCATGGCCGGGCTTGTCCCGGCCACCCATGTCTTTGGTTCGACTCGTTATTTAAGGCGTGGATGCCCGCGACAAGCCCGGGCATGACGTGGAAAGTGACGTGGAAAGTATTGTCACGGGCGTCGTCGCAACGGCGCCCGTTAGCGCGCTGATGTTATTGCGCGCTGATTTTGGCGGCGCGCGCGATCGCGGTCCAATTGCGGATTTCCGCGGCAATGGTTTTTTGAAAGTCCTCCGGCGTGCCGCCGGCCGGCGCAATTCCTTGCAGCGCCAGTTTCTTGACCAGATCGGGATCGCCGAGCGCGCGGTTGACCTCGGCATTGAGGCGATCGACGATGTGTTTCGGCGTGCCGGCGGTGGTCAAAAGTCCGACCCATTGGATCGCCTCGAAACCAGGGAAACCGGATTCCGCGACTGTCGGCAGATCGGGCAATTGCGGGTCGCGCTTGAGGCTGCCGGCCGCCAGCGCGCGCAATGCGCCGGCTTCGATCTGCGGCATGGAGGCGAGCGGCGAGATCACGGTGAACTGGGTGTCGCCCGTCACCATGGCGGTTATCGCCGGTGCGCCGCCGCGATAGGGCACATGCTGCATACTGATGCCGGCGCGCTGGCTAAACAATTCGGTGACCAGATGCGACTGGCTGGCAGCGCCCGGCGTCGCATAATTGAGCTTGCCGGGCGCGCCTTTGGCGAGCGCCACGAATTCCGGCAGCGTCCTGGCGTTGACATTGGCATTGATCACGAACAACAGCGGATTGCGGCCGACCATGGCCACCGGCGCGAAATCGCGCTCGGCGTCATAGGGCAGCTTGGGATTGGTGGCGGGCACCACCGTGTGCGAGGACGCTACCATCAGCAGCGTATGGCCGTCGGGCGCCGCCTTGGCGACCGCGTCGGTGCCGACTACGCCGCTCGCCGCCGGGCGGTTGTCGATGATCACGGTCTGGCCGAGGGATTTTTCCAGCGCCGGCTGCAGCAAGCGCGCCGCGGTGTCGTTCAGCCCGCCGGGGGGAAACGGCACGATCAGGCGGATGGTGCGATTGGGGAAAGTTTGCGCGCTCGCGGGCAACGCAAAGCCCGCGATCAGTGCGGCAGCGACGGCTAAAAAACGTCGGCGTCGCGTGTTCACGCTCGTCCCTCCGATGTTCGGAGCCTAGCATAACGGACATTCGCTTTCATCCCTCCCCCGCTCTCGCGCTGGCGAGCTGGATGGCGAGCGGCCAGCGCGAGCACTTTAAAAAGTTAGCCGCGCCGGACCCTCGCTTCGCTCGGCGGCGCGGCGTCGGGGGAGGTCGACCGCCGAAGCGCGCGCGAAGGCGGTCGGGAGGGGGGTCGAATGAACTGAGCATGCGCAAGCATCCCCCACCCGGTCGCTCGCAAGTGCTCGCGACCACCCTCCCCAGAAGGGGGAGGGAAAATTAGGCGGAGCGCGCGAGCGCGCCGTCGATCATCTCGACCGTGTTCTGCAGCCCATAGACGGCGACAAAGGAGCCGAAGCGCGGACCTTTTTCCTGCCCGAGCAGCACCTGGTAGAGCATGTTGAACCAGTCGAGAGATACACCGGGCCTGCCGTCCTTGGCCGGCTTCTTGTGATCGAGGAATGGCTCGCGGCGGCCGATCTCGTAGACGACGTTCTGGATCTGCTCGGCCGTGGCCCCGGCAGACAGCTGGGCCAGCGCATCGCGCAGATCGAGCAGCGCCGCGCGTTCGGTGTCGGCCGGCTGGCGGAATTTTTTGGTCGGCAGTACAAAGTCGCGGAAATAGTGGATGGCGTAGCCGACCAGGGCGTCGAGCTTGGGATGCGTCGTGGGCGTCACGCCCGGGCGGTAGCGGCCGATGAAGCCCCACAGCGTTTCGGCATTCTCGGCGTTCGAAGACGACACCAGCGTGAGCAGCATCTGAAAGGTGATCGGCATGTCGGGCTTGGGCGGATTACCCGCATGGATGTGCCACACCGGGTTGGAAAGCTGCTGCTTTTGATCTTGCCTTCCATAGCCGTCGAGATGCTGCTGATATTCGTCGACCGTGCGCGGGATGACGTCGAAGTAAAGCCGCTTTGCCGATTTCGGCTCGCGATACATGAACAGCGACAGGCTTTCAGGGCTGGCATAGCGCAGCCATTCGTCGATGGTCAGCCCGTTGCCCTTGGACTTGGAAATCTTCTGGCCGTGCTCGTCGAGGAAAAGCTCGTAGTTGAAGCCCTCGGGCGGTGCGGCGCCGAGCGCGCGGGCGATTTCGCCCGACAGCTTGACCGAGTCGATCAGGTCCTTGCCGGCCATTTCGTAATCGATCCCGAGCGCCACCCAGCGCATCGCCCAATCCGGCTTCCATTGCAGCTTGGTGCGGCCGCCGATGACCAGCGTGGTCACGCGCTCCTTTGAGTCAGGATCCTCGTAGCTGATGGTGCCGGCCTTGGCGTCGTGGGCGACGATCGGCACCTGCAGCACGATCCCGGTGTTCGGCGAGATCGGCAGGAACGGCGAATAGGTCTGCGCGCGCTCCTCGCGCAGCGACGGCAGCATGATCTGCATCACTGCGTCGAAGCGCTCCAGCACCTTGAGCAAGGTCGCGTCGAAGCGGCCCGATGTGTAGCACTCGGTGGAGGATAAAAACTCATATTCGAAACCGAACTGGTCGAGAAAGGCGCGCAGCCGCGCATTGTTGGCGGCGCCGAACGACGGATATTCGTTGGAAAAGGGATCGGGCACCCGCGACAGCGGCTTGCCGAGATGGCTCGCCATCATTTCCCGGTTCGGCACGTTGTCGGGCACCTTGCGCAGCCCGTCCATGTCGTCGGAGAACGCGATCAGCCGCGTCTTGATCTTGTCGTCGGTGAGCACGCGGAAGGCGTGCCGCACCATGGTGGTGCGCGCCACCTCGCCGAAGGTGCCGATATGCGGCAGGCCCGACGGACCGTAGCCGGTTTCGAAGATCACCTCGTCCTTGGGCTGGCGCTTGAGCCGCGCGACGATCTTGCGCGCCTCCTCGAACGGCCAGGCATTCGATTGCTCGGCGAACGCGCGCAATGAGGCTTGGGTTGGCACGGCGGCGTCGGTCATGGCGCTGTTTATCGCGGGAGCGCCTTCGCACGTCAAATCGACTTTGTCATTCCGGACGCCCGCGAAGCGGGCGATCCGGAATCCATACTCACGAATCGTGGTTATGGATTCCGGGCTCCGGCTTTCGGCCGGCCCCGGAATGACGGTATTGAAACGCTCAAAACGGGCTGATCGGGAAATAGCGCAGCCACAGGTCGGTGAAGCGGCCCTGCTCCCAGACCCGGAACAGCGCCCAGTTGAGCGCCAGCCGGATGGTGTCGTTGCCTTTTCTCACCGCAATGCCGACGCCTTCGCCGAAATAGCGGCTGTCGAGATACGGCCCGCCGCGAAAGGCGCAGCAATTCTCCGAATCGACCCCGTTGAGCCAGAAGGCGAGCGCGATGGCGTCGCCGAAGATCAGGTCGACGTCGCCGCGCTTGAGCGCGAGCCGCGCCACATCGGCGTTCGGATAGGGCCGCAATTCGACCTCGGTGAACAGCGCCTTCAGATACGCTTCATGCGCGGTGCCGGCCACCACCGCGACCTTGCGGCCTTCGAGCCGCTCCGGCAGCGGATCCTGGATCGCGGAATCCCGCTTGGCGGCAAAGCGCGCCGGCGTGCGGTAATACGGATCGCTGAAATCGACCTTGGCGCGCAGCTCCGGCGTCGCCGCCAGCGAGGCGATCACGGCGTCGCCGCGATTGTCGTTGAGCGAATTCACCAGCGTCTCGAACCGGCGCATCTGGATGGTGCAGGGAATCTTCAGCTCCTCGCACAGCATGCGCGCCAGATCGACATTGAAGCCCTGCGGGTTGTTGTCGGGCCCGGCAAAGTTGAACGGCGGAAAGTCGGTCTCGGTCAGAAAGCGGATGACGTTGACGCGGCCAAGATCGGGCCGCTCCGGCCGCCGCCGTGGATCCCAGAAGCCGGGAACTTGCACCGCGGCTTCGGTGCCGGGAGCCTGGGCGCCGGGGGCCTGTGCGCTTGCCGGCGCGGCGAACGCCAAGCACGCCGCAAACGCGAGCAGGCAGATCAAGGGAATCGCGAACCGCCGTGCCAACATCAGTCTCTCTTTATCCCTCCCCCTTGTGGGGAGGGTGGTTGCGAGCGGAGCGAGCAACCGGGTGGGGTCTTTTAATACAGAGTCACTTTCAGTTCGCCCCCACCCCCACAAGGGGGAGTAACAGTATCAGCACTCATAGATAGCGGCGCAGGTCGGCGGCGGCGGCTTCGGTCGTGCGCTTGAGATTGAACGGCGCGACGAAGCGGCCCTCCTTGTCCATCAGGTAGACCACGGTGGTGTGGTCGACGGTGTAATTGTCCTTGTCGAGCGGCACCTTCTTGAAATAGGCGCGATAGGCCTTGGTCACCGCTGCGATCGCCTCCAGATCGCCGGTGAGACCTGTGAGGTTCGGATCGAAATTCGACAGATAGTCCTTGAGCGCGCGCGGAGTGTCGCGTTCGGGATCGACGGTGATGAACAGCGCGCGCACGCGCCCGGCATCGGGGCCGAGGCTGCGCAGCACTTCGGAAATCTGGAACAGCGTGGTCGGACAGATGTCCGGGCAATGGGTGAAGCCGAAGAAGATCAGCACCGGCCGGCCCTTCAAGTCCTGCTCGGTGATGGTGCGGTCGTTCTGGTCGATGAGCCGGAACGGACCGCCGACGGCTGAGGCCTGCGGCATGCTCGGCGGCGTGACCCGTCCGCTCACGATCAACACCACGCTGAGGGAGAGCACCAGCGCGGCGACGAAGGTCGCGGCCAGAAGCAGGATGCGCGCTTTGCCTGTCATGAGTGTCTCAAGGGTCTCTTGTCTCGATGGTCTTTTTGCGCCGCGGCCGCAGGCTCAGAAACAGGCGGCGATGCCGGCGAGGATCATCTCGTAGAACACGGTGGTGCCATAATGCGCCCACAGCGCCACCGTGCCGGCGATCAGCAGAATGAACACGCCGGCGATGATCAGCAGCGGGCGGAAAGAGCTGGGGGCCGAAGCGGCCGCGGTATCAGGCATCAAAATCCTCCAGCCGACGGGCCGGTATCTCTCCATGAGATAAGACCGATTGCCGCCGAGGGCAACGGCGCGCGCCGCTGGTCACTGGCTTTGGTTATTCGACCTTGACGCCCGCGACGCGCACGATCTCGGCCCATTTCGGCAATTCGTCGGCTAGAAAGGCGCTGAATTGCTGCGGCGATCCGGGGCGCGGCTCCAAGCCGAGCTTGCCCATGCTCGCTTTCATCGCGGGCGTGGAAAGGATCGCATTGATCTCGCTGTTGAGCCGCTCGACGATCGGCGCCGGCGGGCCGGCGGGCGCGAGGAGGCCAACCCAGAAGCCGAGCGCAATTCCGGGGAATCCGCTTTCGATCATCGTCGGCACCTCGGGCAAGTCCGGATAGCGCTTCTCGCCCCACACCGCGATGGCGCGCAGCTTGCCGTCCTTGATGAGCGGCAGCAGCGTCGCGGTGGTGCCGATATTGAGATGGATGTGGCCGCCCAGCATGTCGGTCACCGCTTGCGCGCCGCCCTTGTAGGGCACGCTCGCGACATCGATGCCGGTCTTCACCTTCAGCCATTCGCCGACCAGCTGCGGCGCGGTGCCCTGCCCGAATCCGAAATTCAACTTGCCGGGATTGGCCTTGGCATAGGCCACGAATTCCTGCACCGAGCGCGCCGGCAGCAACGGCGGCACCACCATCACCCAATCGCTGAAGGCCACATTGGCGACCGGCGCGAAGCTCTTCAGCGCGTCATAGTCGAGATTCTTGTACATCGCGGGTGCGACCACGATGCTCGAACTGTTGAACAGCAGCGTGTAGCCGTCCGGCTCGGCGGCGGCCGCCGCCTTGGTGCCGAGCGTGGTGCCGGCGCCCGGCCGGTTGTCGATGACCACCGGCTGGCCGAGCCTGCCCGACAGATGATCGGCAATCAGGCGCCCCATCACATCGACCGGCGAGCCGGCGGTGAACGGCACGATCATCTTGATCGGGCGGCTGGGATAGCTCTGCGCGTGGGCGTCGGTGGCGGTGGCAGCCACCGCAAAACTGGCCGCGATCAGAAGAGAAAACCAAACTCGTGCGATGCTCATGGGACGACCAGTATATACCTAGAGCTTGGAGCGGGCGAAGGGAATCGAACCCTCGTATCGCAGCGCGGGCATTCGACACTGCATTCTAAAATGCTAAAGACTGAAATGGATCTGGCTCATTTTTTAGCTGCTCCCAATCAAATTCGTATCTATCGGCAACTGGCCAATCGTCCGGAAATTTAACAAGAAAGTATTCTCCGATCGCTACATCAATCCCCTCGCCCGGGTCTCCCGAAACCAAATAATCGTGAGGCGAAAAGTCTTTTCTGTGAAACTGAGCAGAGACGAGAGCAACTAGTCCAAAGGTCGCGTCCAAGAGATTTTCAAAGTTCGCCTGCTCAAATTGCTCGTGCCGGTCGTGCTTGGTTTGGTTGTAAGCTTGGTACCAAACCAGCGGCTCGCTCGCTTTCCATGGAGCAAATGGTGCTCGCATGATTTGATTGCCATGCCAGAGCGGAAGCTTAACTTGATATGAGGATAAACGGTGTGTTGCGTTCAGTTTCCTATAGTCGTCCATATTCCAATTGCCGGCTTTCGTGTATCCGTTTTCTCCCAGGATGGCCTTACAGTTAGCCTCGATCTCGATGCACGTTCGAGTGTGAAGTTCATGAATTCGATAGGAATAACATTTGAGATTGACATCTGAAGGCTCGACGTAGTCAAAAAGTTCAAGCAAATCTTTTTGAATGAGCAGAAACGCACGAATATATTGCTGCGGAGTCCTGGCGAATTTTAAATGCCTGATGTAGTCGGTACGACCACCTCCTGAGTATTTTCCGTCCACAAATTGGCGACAAGTTCTTCTAAACGGTCGTGCAAGGGGCAAGTTGGCCTCCCAAAAGTGGCTGCCGCTATTCGCCGAGCAAGACGTCGAGCAAGACGTCAGGACCAACGCGCAACGCCGGTCTGTCCTTGGCTCTAGAACTTCAAAACACCACAAGCGCGTAGGTTGCATTAGCGACCTGCGGCCAACCCTAAAAATGGAGCGGGCGAAGGGAATCGAACCCTCGTATGCAGCTTGGGAAGCTGCCGTTCTACCATTGAACTACGCCCGCAATCGCTGTTTTCTGAGCATTGGCTCCGAAATGGCTCCGCTTTATAGCGTGGGGGCAGAGTCGCTGGCAATTCTTGCAAAAGGGGTTGCGCGGCCGCAGCGCTAGAGCATGATCCCGAGAGACGGATATCGGACGCGAGCCGATCGTCAGGTCGCGCCACTCATCGGAGAGCGGCGGTCATTGGCAATGACATCGGGCCGCCGCGTCACGTATTAGCAGGGCGACCCCAGGCGCTTACGCCCGCTCCTCCTTGTACCAGCCCATGGCTTCGAGTGCGGGCTGTTCGGTGAGCGAGAACAGCAGGGCTGGCTCGTCGGAGAGGTTCTCGTATTCCTGCCAGCGCCAGCTCGGGACCATGAAGCAGTCGAACTTGTCCCATTGCAGTGTTTCGGTGTCGCGCGCCTTGGAGGGGCTGCGCCGATTGGTGCCGAAGCCGCCTTCGCCGGGCCCGACGACGGTGAGACCGCGTCCCCCGACGACATGGCAGAACGTAATGCCGACGCGCCGCAGCGCGCGGGTCTTGGTTTTTGGCGGCAGCATCTGCGCGCGGCAGCTGATGCTCGGGAAGGTCCAGCCGCCGGTGCGCGGATGCACGTATTCCAGCACGATTCCTTCGTGCGGGTCCTGTTCGCCGTTTGCCGCGAGCTCGTTCAATGCATTGACTGCGTCGGTCCATTTATAGGCATACGGCAGGGCGTCTCCCGCCTTCTTGGCTGCGCGCGGACGCACACTGCCGAAGCGCCTCTGCGAATAGCCGTCCTTGCGCAGCACCGTCTGCAAGGGCCCATGCGGCCATACTTCCTTGAAGTGGCCGCCCATGCGATGCAACAGATTCACGTCGAGAATATCGATCCAGATTGCCGGTGTTTCGGCCCGATTGCTGTGATCGTGCCACGTCCAGTTCGGACTCAGCACCAGATCGCCCGGCTCCATCAGCATCTCTTCCCCATCGACGGTGGTGTACATTCCGCCTTGCGCTTCCACGACGAAGCGCAGCGCGTTCTGCGCGTGCCGATGCGCTTCCGCCGACTCGCCGGGTTTGATGAGCTGGATCGCGACCTGGATGATGCCGCTGGTATGGCGCAGGTCCGATAGGGACGGATTGACCAGGTGGATCGTGCGCCGGTCGTTCACATCGTCGGCGCCGCCGATTTCGACGAGCTCACCTGCCGTTTTCAAGGCGTCGAGGATATCGGCCCAGCGCCAGACGATCGGACGGAGCGCCTCCATCCGCATCATGTGCTGCACCATCTGCCAATGCCCGCCGAGCGATTTCGACGCCAAACGTTGCTCGAACTCCTCCAGCGGATTCTTCACCGTCACAATCGTGTTCATGGCTGCCGTCCTTGCAAATCACGTTCTTTGTTTTGATCGCCGGGTGCCGGATGACGCTTGCCGGTGGCGGAATCGAAGACGCAAAGACCTTCGTCGGCAAACGTAACCAGGACGTCTCCCTCCAGCCGGGTGGTCCATGGTGCTTGTACTTTTAGCATCTCGCCCGCGACCCGCACCGTGTAGCTGGACCTATCACCCAGGAAGGCGGATGTCACGATCGTCCCGGCGAATACGTTTCGCCCATTTGCAACTTGCGCGGCGACTCGGTCGTCCGCTTTGCGCAACTGGATGCTTTGCGGCCGAATGCCCACAACCACGGATGCTCCGCTGCGCGCGGGGGCGTGAACGCGGCCGATCGCCGTCGCCACACTGCCGTCGGAGGCTGCCTCACCCGCCAGCAGATTCATCGACCCCATGAATTGGGCCGTTTCCGTATCCGCCGGTTGCAGGTAAATCTCCGACGGCGGCGCTACTTGCGCCACTTCACCGTGACGCAGGACGGCGACCCGGTCCGCCATGTCCATGGCTTCGGTCTGATCGTGCGTGACGTAAACCACGGTGACGCCCACCCGTTTGGCGAGCGATTTGATTTCGCCGCGCACCTCCTCGCGCAGTCGCGTGTCGAGATTGCTCAGCGGCTCGTCCATGAGCAGTACGGACGGCTCCATCGCGAGCGAGCGGGCGAGCGCCACGCGCTGCTGTTGTCCGCCGCTCAGGAAGGGCGCCGGCCGCGCCGCCATCTCTGCCATGCCAACGAGGGCCAGAGCCTGATGGACGCGCTCTTGCACCTGCGCCTTAGGCAGTTTCAACCAGCCTTGGCGCAACGGTGTCGCCACATTGTCGTACACTGTCATGTGCGGCCAGATGGCGTAGGACTGGAACACCATGCCGAGCCGGCGCTTTTCGGGCGACACGTGGACCCCATCCTTGGCCGAATAGACCAAATTGGAATCCAGCAGGATTTCACCGCCGTCGGCCTTTTCCAGGCCGGCAATGCAGCGCAATAGCGTGGTCTTGCCGGAGCCGCTTGCGCCGAGCAGCACGAAGAATTCGCCCCGCCGGATGTGTAGCGAGACGTCGCGCAGGACCGCCACGCTTCGTCCGCCGCTGTGGAAGATTTTCCGCAAATTCCGGATCTCGATCATGCGTCTCACTCCAGCTCGGCGAAAGCGAGCTCTGTTTCAGCTTAGGGCAGCGCGTGGTTGCCTCTCCGGTTCGTCACCCAGAAGAACACCACGACGAGTGGTGTGAGGAAGACCAGAAACGCGAGGGCGAGCGCTGCGGATTCGTTGATCTTTCCGTTCTGCCACAAGCCCCAGATCAGGACGGGTGTGGTGATGTTCTTGGCGGAAGTCGTCAGCATGACCGCGACCGTCAGTTCGCGTGAGGCGAGGACCGCCATCCACAGCCAGGATACGATCATGGTCGGACGCAGCAGCGGCAGGAGAATTCGCCATAGTATCTTCAGGTCTCCCAGACCCGAAATATACCCCGCCTCGTCCAGTTCCCGGTGAATCTGCAATAGCGCGCTGTTGTACATGCGCGTCGCGAAGCTCAGCCGGATGATGACGAAAGCTATGATCAGAATCTCCACCGTGCCGTAGGGATTGATCGCCTCGGGCAGCCAGAACAAGGCAATGAACAGAATGCCAACCGCGAAGATCAGACTGGGCACGGCATGGGGAAGGAAAGCAATGGTGTCGACCGCGTTCGCTACTTTGAGGCGCGACCGCACGACGGTCCATGAAATGGCGAGACCGAGCACGCAGCCGATGGTCGGCACGGCCAGGGTGAGGATCGCCGTCGTTTTAAGGGAACCGAGGAAGGCGTCCCATGGAATATTGTAGAAATTTTTGAAGCTGACGAAACGCATTGCCGCCCGCGAGGGCTGTAGCAGGAACGGCGTGAGCGAAATCCAGATCAGCGCAAGGAACGGAACGACCGTCTGCAGGGCGAGGAACGTCGCGATGAAGCTCCACCAGCCAATCACCTGCGATTTTTTCAATGTCGCGAGCGCGGGTTTGTAATTGCGTCCGGTTATCACCGCGAAGCGGTGGGAGCGATTGATGACCCGTAAATAATAGAAGCAGACGGCGAGACCGATGACGAGCATCAGCGCGCTTGCGGCGCCGACAATTCCGTAATCCGGCAAGTCATTGGTCGGTATCGCCAGGCTGTAGACGAAGGTGCTGAAGGTGAATGTCCGGCTGCCAAGTCCCATCACCGCGGGAATATCGAAACTGGAAAGGCCGATGACGAAGATATAAAGGCCGGCCCCCAGCACGCTCGGCCACACCAACGGACCGACGATGCGCCTGATACGCGAAAAGAAACTCAGCCCATGGATGCGCGCCGCCTCTTCCAGTGACGGGTCCATGGCCTTAAACGAGGCGGCGATCATGATGAAGGCGAGCGGAGCGAGGCTCAGGCCGCTGACCCAGCCCATACCCCATACGCCGGTGATGTCGAGCGGGACGTAATCGAAAGGCAGAAGCTGGCGCAGCAATACATTGACGATGCCAATGCGCTCGTGCAGCAACACGAGCCAGCCCATGGCCAGGAAAAAAGGCGGGATCACAATGCCCACCGTCATCACGATATAGACGAGATTGCGCCCCGGGATGTTGGTTCGCTCTACCGCCCAGGCGATAGGCACGGCAAAAAAACATGCGACGAGGACGGAGATCACCGCGAAACCCGCGGTATTGAGCATCGCCTTATAGGCGAATGCGCTGGTATACAACGTCGCGAAGTTCTGCAGCGTCCAAAACGAGCGGCTCGGATCCTGGAAGGCGATGATCAGGACGACCGCCAGCACGCCCAGCACCGCAACGAGCGGTATGGCCGCGACCGCCAACAGGACGAACTTGCCTTTGCTGATTCCGTGCACGGCTCAGTCGACTGGCATTGGTAACTTCGCTGTCGATAAACGAAGCGTCATCTTGCGCCGACGAGCCGCGCATAATTCTTAGAGAAATCGACATATATCTGCAGGTTCTCGTTCACCACCGCCTCGTTTTCGATCACGACTTTCTCGCCGCGTTTCCCGGCGGCCTGCAAGGCCTCGTAGGTGCTGCTGCCCGGGAGATAGGCCGAATCGTAGCTCGTGAATTCCGAAAGGATCGTCTGGCCCTCCCGCGTGGCAAAGAACAGGCTCACCAGCTTCGCCAGGTTCGGGCTGGCCGTGCCCTTGATCACGTTGACCGCGTAAGTGAACGCCAGGTTCATTCCCAGGGTGGTTGTCTCCAGTGGCGCACCCTGCGCGATCATGCTCTCAGTCCGCGCCTTGCTGTCGACGAACAACAGAATTCCGAACTCGCCGGAACCGATGCGCTGGTGATCCGTCAGCGGAATGAATCCCTTCAGATTGCCGTTGGCGGCGATGTCTTTCAGGAAGCTTTCCACCGCCGGCGAGCCAAGCAGCACGGCGACCGGCGGCCAAGCGCCCGCATAAGGCGAAGTGGCAATAAGCCCTTTGTAACGGGGCGCACGAAGATCGGCGAGCGTCTTCGGCGCCGAGGCGCGGGGAATGAGGTCGGTGTTGTACACCGCCGAGATCAGGCTGCCGCCAACGATCAAGCCGCTGCCACTCTTGGTAACCGCACCGGCCGGGATCGATGGATCGAGTTCGCGCCAATTCACCTGTAGTGCCGCGCCCGCATTATCGAGCGCCGTCTGTTGAATGGGCGGATTGAGGGTCATGTCCGATGACGGCTTGCGCCCGGCACGCACCTCCTCGATCAAACGTGGCGTCAGGCTGGAGCTCGAAAGGCCGGGCCGGCCGTTGAGCTGCACGTTGATGCGATATTTTGCATTGATTGCGGCTTGCAATTTCCGCCACATCTGCGGATCGCCAAAACTTGCCTGGAGAATATTGAGCTCGCCTTCCTGCTGTGCGCCCTTGACGAGATCATCGATGGCCGCGGCGGTGGCACGGTCCGCTTCGATCGAAACGCCGGCCGCAAACGCGAATATCGCAAGGCCCAGGCCGAATTTTTTGCTGACCGAAATTTCCATGTCGTTCCCTCCCAACATTTCCCAATCTTTATCGTTGTGTCGTACGCAATTGTCTTGGACCAGATGTCACAAGACAGAGCAAGCCTCGAAGGACTGTAGCTTGCTCGCCGCCAGCATAGCAAGCTCGGCGCTCTGGAGGACGTTCGCAATGCATGCGGAATAGTTGTAAGCCGCGCGGCGAGCACAACTCGCGTCGAACACGCGCAGGACGATGCCGCTGTTTTTGTGGCGGTTGGACCTTGAACTTATCATGGAGGGCGATAGATTGCCGCCGAACGCGACAGGCAAACCAAAGAGATAGATCATGCCCGAGAGAATGAGAGGGTTGTATGCCATCATCCCGACGCCTGCAAAAGAATCGGCTGCGCGCGTGGACGCGGTGGATACCGTCGATCTGGACGAAACCGAACGCCTGTTGAACCAGCTCATCAAGGATGGCGCGAGCGGATTCATTATTCTCGGCACTACCGGCGAATGCGCGACCTTGACCAAATCGGAATACATGCAGTTCGCCGACTGTGTGTTGAGCGTCGTAAACAGGCGCGTTCCGACAATCGTAGGAACGAGCGCGCTCGGCACGCACGAAATTGTCGAACGTATTCGCTTTGTCCGCGAGCGCGGCGCCGCCGGCACGCTGCTCGGTCTGCCGATGTGGCAGCCGGTCACGCGCGATATGGCAGTGACCTTCTATGCCCGCATGTCGGAGGTCTTTCCGGATTTCCCGATCATGGCCTATGCCAACCAGCGCGCGTTCCGGTTCAAGTTCGATCTCGAATTCTGGCGCGCCATAGCGCAGAAGGCACCCACGGTGGCGGCGGCGAAGCATTCAAAGCCGGCCACCTTCCTCGACTTCCTGGCGGCGACGGAGGAGAAGATCCAGTTCGTGCCGCATCAGTCGGCGGCCTATAAATTCGAACAGCTTGCGCCGGGGGTCACCACGGCGTGCTGGTCGACCGCGGCGTGCTGCGGACCGGAGCCGGCGCTGGCAATGATCAACGCAATCCTGGCCGGCGATATGGCGCGCGCTGCGCTCGTCGCCGAAGACCTGAAATACGCCGCCGATCCGCTCAGCTATATAGTCGCGCAGCCGGAATTGTTCGCCTCCTACACCATCCAGTCAGAGAAAATCCGTATGGATGAAGCCGGCTACTGCAAGGCCGGTCCCGTGCGGCCGCCTTACGATGTGGTCCCTGACGATATTGCCGAGGCTTCGCGTGAGAGCGGCAGGCGCTGGAAGGCCTTGCGCAGCAAATATGCGCAACGCGCATCGGAGGCTCGTGTAGTCGAGCGGGCGTGAGCGCGCCGCTTCGATAATGTTCTAAAGCATGATCCCGAAAACTGGCAACCGGTTTTCGGGATCATGCTTTAGCTCCTTGATTGTTAGGGTTCGCGCGCCCTCCGGACGCATAGGATTCGCAGCAAGCCTTATGGTACCTACCGCCGCGACAGCCGCCGCCGCGGCGCCTAAAATGTCGCCTGCCAGCCGCCAATGGCCGGCCAACGCCATAGGGGGCTATCGTGATCGCCTGGCTTCGCGAGATCGTCGACCATCCGCGCACCGAACGCGTCATCATGGGCCTGATCGTGCTGAATGCGGTGACGCTCGGCATCGAGACCAGTCAAGCCGCCATGGATCGGTTCGGGACTATCCTGCATCTCATCGACCGCATCGTCATCGGCGTGTTTGTGCTCGAAATCGTGGCGCGGCTGATCGCCTATCGCGCCACGTTCTTCAAGGACGGCTGGAATATCTTCGACCTCATCGTGGTCAGCGTCGCGCTCGCGCCGGCCGCGGAGAGCCGGGCGCTGTCGGTGTTGCGCACCATGCGGGTGCTGCGACTGTTCCGGCTGATCACCGCGGTGCCGACGCTGCGGCGGGTGGTGAGCGGACTGATCGCCGCGCTGCCCGGCATGGGATCGATCCTGCTGCTGATCGCCCTGATCTATTACGTGTGCGCGGTCATCGCGGTGAACTTGTACGGCGCCGCATTTCCCCACCTGTTCGGCTCGCTCGGCGCCTCGCTGTTCACCTTGTTCACCATCATGACGCTGGAAGGCTGGGTGGACGGGGTGGTGAAGCCGATCATGGAAAAGTTTCCCTATGCCTGGATGTTCTTCATTCCCTTCATCATCGGCACCACCTTCATGGTGCTCAACCTGTTCATCGGTATCATCGTCAATGCCATGCAGGAGGAATACGCCAAGGAACAGGCGAAGGAGCTGGCAGCGGAGCGGGAGATCATCCACGAGGAGGCCGCCCCGATCCTGCGCGAGATCAAGGCGCTGCGCGCCGAGGTGGCGGAGCTGCGCCAAGCTGCGGGGCAACGGCAGGGCTCCGGTCCGCCCTGACCGCTTGCCTGCCGCTTGCTGCCCTTGGCCCGGCATTGCATAGAATGCCGCGGGCATGCGATTGGGCAGGAGGGGCGAAATGGACTGGCTGCGTCGGATCGTCAAGGATCCAAGGACCGAGCGCGTGGTGATCGGCCTGATCATCGCCAATGCCGTGCTGCTCGGGCTGGAGACCAACAAGGCCGTGATGGCCTCGTTCGGCAGGCTGCTGGAAATCCTCGACCACATCATCCTCGCGGTGTTCGTGGTCGAACTGACCGCGCGCATCCTGGTGCATCGCTGGGCCTTCTTCCGCGACCCGTGGAGCGTGTTCGATTTCATCGTGGTCGGCATCGCGCTGGTGCCGGCGACCGAGACCTTCTCGGTGTTGCGCGCACTGCGGATCCTGCGCGTGCTGCGGCTGATCACGGCGGTGCCCTCGCTCAAGCGCGTGGTCGGCGGCCTCCTGGCCGCGCTGCCCGGCATGGGATCGATCGTGCTGCTGATCGCGATTGTCTATTACGTGTTCGCAGTGATGGCGACCAAGCTGTTCGGCGACGACAATGCCGCTTTGTTCGGCACGCTCGGCAACTCGCTCTACACCCTGTTCACCGTGATGACGCTGGAAGGCTGGACCAACGACGTCGCCAAGCCGGTGATGGAACATCATCCGCATGCCTGGCTGTTCTTCGTCATCTTTATCGTGGTGACAACCTTTATGGTGCTCAACCTGTTCATCGGCGTCGTGGTCAACGCCATGCAGGAGGAAGCGGTCAAGCACGATGAGATCGAGCGCGATATCATCCATGAGGAAACAGCGCCGATCCTGTCCGAAATGAAGCGGATGCGGGCGGAACTCTCCGAGATGCGCGCGGAGCTGAGCGGACGGGCCAAGTAAAGTCTACTATAACGATATTGAATCGTTCGTATTCACGATAAAAAAACCTCGGGCTCTCGCCCGGGGCTCCGCAATTTCCGAAGAAAACCAGACCGATCAGTTGCGGGCGACGACCGCACCTGTGCCCCAGCGGTAACTCAAGCCGACGCGAACGCTGTCGGCCGTCAGCCTATGAT
>JBKKAF010000058.1:0-21458 GCA_046714775.1 Xanthobacteraceae bacterium
CGCCCAGCCGGATATTGAGCCCGCCGGGCGGCGCCTGGAAATCGGTCGGGATAATGATGTTGACCCGGTCGAGACCGCCGTCGATCACCGCCGTCGACTCCACCGTCTCGTGCATCGACTTGAGCGCCACCCAGGTGCCGGTGAAGCGCGACATCGCCCAGCCGTACAGCCCGTAATCCAGAATCTCCTGCACGCCGGCGGGATTGAGGATCGGCACCATCACATCGATGAAGTGATATTCGGATTGGTGCGCGGTGGTGGAGGATTCCGCGGTGTGATCGTCACCCATCAGCGCCAGCACGCCGCCGTGCCGGGAGGTCCCGGCGAAATTGGCATGGCGGAAGACATCGCCGGTGCGGTCGACGCCTGGTCCCTTGCCGTACCACAGCCCGAACACGCCATCGAACTTGCCTTCGCCGCGCAACTCGGCCTGTTGCGAGCCCCACAAGGCGGTGGCGGCGAGGTCTTCGTTGAGCCCCGCCTGGAATAGGATGTCGGAGCGTTGCAGCTGACGGGTCGCGCGCAGGAACTGGTTGTCGAGGCCGCCGAGCGGCGAGCCGCGGTAGCCGGTGACAAAAATCCGGTCCTTGCTCAGGTCGTACTTGTCGTCGAGCGTGACGGGTTGCAACGCCATTCGCGCGGGGCCTCCGCGGGCAGTTTGCCCTCATGATGCCGCAGCCGCCAGAGGCTAGTGTCGCACTAGCGGCATTCGTCAATCCGAGCGGGCTTGGTTGATTTGTCAGCAATGCTGACATTTTTGGGGCGGCCGGTCAAATCTCGCCTGCCGCAATGCCGATCAGGACTTCAGCGTTTCCGCCAGCTTGCGCGCCAGCTGTTCGAGGGTGAACGGCTTGCTCAGCAGGTTGACGCCGGGATCGAGCATGCCGTTATGCACGATGGCGTTGCGCGTATAGCCGGTGGTGAACAGGATTTTCAGCGCGGGGCGGCGCTTGACGGCTTCCTCGGCCAGCTTCCGGCCGTTCATCTCCGGCATCACCACATCGGTGAACAGCAGAGTGATGTCAGGATGCTCGTCAATCAACTGCAGCGCGGCAGCGCCATTCGCCGCCTCCAACACTTTGTAGCCGAGTTCCCGCAGTGCCTCGACCGCATGGTTGCGCACGCCGGCCTCATCCTCCACCACAAGCACGGTCGTGCTGCCGTCGCCGGCCGGCATTGCGGACTGTTCCGGCTCGGCCAATTTCGCGTTGACGACGGCGGCACCGAACAGGCGCGGCAGATAGATCTTCACCGTCGTGCCTTCGCCCGGCTCGCTGTAGATCTTCACGTGTCCGCCGGACTGTTTGACGAAGCCATAGACCTGGCTCAGCCCCAGCCCGGTGCCGGAGCCGGTTTTCTTGGTGGTGAAGAACGGATCGAACGCTTTTGCGATGACCTCGGGCGCCATGCCGACACCGGTGTCGGTCAAGGCGAGCATCACGTATTGCCCGGCCGGCACGCCCTCGCGCAATGAATAGCCGTCATCGAGATGGGCATTGGCGGTTTCGATGGTCAGCCTGCCGCCCTCCGGCATGGCGTCGCGGGCATTGACCGCCAGATTGAGCAGCGCACTTTCCAGCTGATTGCCGTCGACATTGATCCGCCACAACCCGCCGCCGAGTACGGTTTCCAATTGGATGGTCTCGCCCAGGCTGCGGCGCAGCAGATCCGACATGCCGGCGACCAGCTTATTGGCATCGGTCGGTTCCGGTGCCAGCGGCTGCTGCCGGGCGAAGGCCAGCAGGCGCTGGGTGAGCGCCGCAGCCCGCCGCGAGCCGTCCTGCGCATTCAGCAGATGCTTTTCGATCTTGGTGTCGCCGCGCTCCAGCCGGCGCAGCGCGAGATCGAGGCTGCCCATGATGATGGCCAGCATGTTGTTGAAGTCGTGCGCGATGCCGCCGGTGAGGTGGCCGATCGCTTCTATCTTCTGCACTTGGCGGAGCGTTTCCTCGGTCTCGGTACGGCGCTGCATCTCGCTGACCAATTCCGCGGTACGCTCTGCCACGCGTTTTTCCAGCGAGGTGGACAGGTCGCGCAATTGCTGCTCGCGCTCGCGCAATTTTTCCGACGCCGCGGCGAGTTCGCGGCCGACCTCATTGAACTCCCACACCGGCAAGCGATGGGCTGCGATAGGTTCGCCGCGGCCGAGCGTGGCGGCCTCACCCGCAAGCGTGCGGATCGAACTCGCCATGCGTCCGCCGACCGCGTAGGCGATGAGCAGCGCGGCGAACATCAACAGCCCACCCAGTGCGGCCAGCGTCCACAGAGTATTGAGCAGCGAGCTTTGAATGACCTGTTCGGGGATGCTGACCCAGATCGACCAGCCGGCAAGCTTGGAGCGCGCATAGGCGGCGCGCACTTGTCGGTCTTGACCGTCGATCCCGCGCCACCACCCTTCGAGGCCGACAGCCTGCTCCCTGAAGCTCGCCGGCGCCAACTTGCCGAGCAGCTCGTCGAACAGCGCGGTGCGCGCCAGATAGACGTCGTTTCTATCGAAGATACCGGCGGTGCGCGCCGGCTCGATATTCTCCTTGAGGAGATCGACGAGGTCGTGCGCTTCGAGGCTGAGATTGAGAAACAGCACGACGCGGTCGCCTTCGATAACCGGCGCCGTCATCGTGTAGATCGGCCGCCGCACCACGGTGCCAATGATGACACCGGTGATGTAGGGCTTCTTGGTCGCGATCACCTCCTGGTCGCCCTCCACAGGGTTGCGGAGAAGCGCCGCCCCCCATGGCACGCGGGTGTTGACCAGATGCTGGCCGTCGAGGTCGCGCAGCAGGATGTTGACGCCAGAGAACTCCTTGACCTGCGCGGCCTGGCGATAGAAGCCTTCGTAATCGCGCTCGGCGATGCGGCGCGACGTGGTCAGCGTTTGCAGGATGAACAACTGGCCGGTCAGCTCGCGGTCGATCGTCAGCGCCAGCTTGCGCGCCTCGCTCTGCAGGTCCTCCTCGATGCGCGCCAGTTCGGAATCGTAATAGCGGGCAAACACCAGACCGGCGAACACGACGACCGGAAGCAGTGCCGAAAACACCAGCAGGATCAGATAGCCGCGCAGGGAAATGCGGGGGCGGGTCTTATTCCAAGTTTGCAGCACCAAGGCCCCTCGACCGCCTGCGCTTCCAGGCCAGGATGATTCTATAGGACGCCGGTGCCGATGACAGTCCCCTTTTTCAATAGCGCCACCGCATGCGCGGCCGGCATCGGTCCGATGCCGCATCGTGGATGGCGGAGCGCGGCGGGCTCCCATACAAGGCTTATCCCTTACCGCCGACAACCTCGATCCCCACAACGCTGATGGATGCCTCCACCGATCCGCGCCCAGCCGCGCCGCTGACCCACAAGGAAACGCGGCTGATCGTGCTCGGGGTGCTGCTGCCGGTGTTCATGGGCTCGATCGACCAGACCATCCTGGCGAGCGCGCTGCCGAGCATCGGGCGCGATCTGGGCGAGACCGCGAATCTGCCGTGGCTGATTACCGCCTATCTGCTGGCCTCGACCGCCGTCATTCCCCTCTACGGCAAACTTGCCGATATCCGCGGTCGCCGCTTCAGTTTGCGCATCGCGATCGCCGGCTATCTGATCGGCTCGCTGATATGCCTGCTGGCGCCGTCCATGCTCACGCTGATCTTCGGGCGCGCGTTGCAGGGACTTGGCGGGGGAGGATTGACCGCTCTGTCCGTTGTTATCCTGGGCGACATTGCCGCTCCCAAGCAGCGCGCACGCTACTACGCCTATTTCTCCGCCACCTACACCACCGCCGGTGCAACCGGCCCGCTCTTGGGCGGCTTTCTCGCCGAACAGGTCCACTGGTCGGCGATCTTCTGGCTCAATCTGCCGCTGGCGCTGTTGGGCCTCCTTGTCACCGAGACCCTGCTGCGCAAACTGCCGCGCCACGAACGCCCGCATCGGCTCGATGTCATCGGCGCATTGTTGATCGTGCTCGCGAGCCTGTCTTTCATGCTCGGGCTCACAGTCGGCGGCGTGCGCTATCCTTGGCTGTCGCCGCCGGTGATCGGGCTGTTTTCAGTGGCACTGATCATGGGCGCCGCTTTTGTGCTGCGGTTGCTGACCGCACCGGAACCGCTCATTCCGATCGCCATTCTGCGCAATCCGGTGGTGTGTTGGACCGTGATCGCCAATGCATTCGGCTGGGGCTCGATTATCGGCCTCAATATATTTCTGCCGATGTATCTGCAAAGCGCCATGGGCCTGTCGCCGACTTATGCCGGCGCGAGTCTTATCGTCATGATGGTGGCGCTCAATCTCAGCGCCGGTGTCGGCAGCTTCATCGTCGGGCGCGTGCAGCGCTATAAGATCATTCCCCTCGTGATGCTGCTCGTCGCCATCGGCGCCGTCGTCACCTTGGCGTGGCGGGCGGACCGCATCGGTCTCATATCCTTCGAGTTGCTATTGATCCTGATCGGATTAGGCTTCGGCCAGTTGCCGTCGCTCACGGCGGTGGCGCTACAGAACGCGGTGCCGCGCCATCAGCTCGGCATTTCGGTCGCGACCATGAACTTTTCCAGAAATCTCTTGAGCACCATGCTGGTTTCCATGTTCGGCATGCTGGTACTGAGCGGCACGGCGGCGCTGGATGTTCCGGCGCCTGCAATCTACGCCCCCGAAGCCTTCAGCCGTGTATTCTTTGCCACGGCCGGATGCTTGATCATCGCTTTTGTCGGGCTGTTGATGATCGAGGAAAAACCCCTGCGCAGCGATTTGCACGACGGGCCCGTTTGAACGCAATATCCGGCTGAACGAGACGAGGTGGACCCATGGCCAATTTCACACCGCTGTCCGCCGCCATCGGCGGCGCCTTGATTGGGCTCGCCGCCGTGCTGCTGATGTGGTTCACCGGGCGTATTGCCGGCATCAGCGGCATCATGGCGGGCGCACTCGCTTTTACCGGCGGCGACAAGGCGTGGCGCCTTGCGTTCATTGCCGGGCTGATCCTGGCGCCGCTCAGCGCCGGTCTCGTCGGCTACCCGGTGCCCTATCCGGACATGCCGGCGAATTGGCTGGTGATCGTCGCCGCCGGATTGCTGGTCGGCTTCGGCACCCGGCTCGGCGGCGGCTGCACTTCCGGCCACGGCGTGTGCGGCATCGCCCGCCTGTCGCCACGCTCGATCGTCGCCACTGGGATCTTCATGGCGACGGCGATCCTGGTCGTCTTTCTCACCCGTCATGTGGTCGGAGGCTGAGCCATGCTGATGCTCGCCTGTCTGTTCTGCGGCTTTATCTTCGGCTGGGGACTGCTGATCTCCGGCATGATGCAGCCTGGCAAAGTGCTCGCCTTTCTCGATATTTTCGGCGCCTGGGATCCGAGCCTCGCAGTGGTGATGGCGGCAGCGCTCACCGTTTCCAGCCTCGGCTACGCCTTGGCCAAGCGCCGTCTGCGCCCGCTATTCGCCGAGCGCAGCCTGTGGCCCGACCGCACGGACATCGATCGGTCGCTGGTTGTCGGCTCGGTATCGTTCGGCATCGGCTGGGGGCTGGTCGGCCTGTGTCCGGGACCGGCGCTGGAAAATCTCGCGACGCTGTCGCCGCAGGTCATTGTCTTTGTCATCGCCATGGGGGTGGGCATGGCCTTGCACGACCAGTGGCAACAGCGGCGCCTGCTGGACGCCCAGCGCGGCAAACCACTGTTGTCGCCGGCCGACGGCTGAGACCGGCCGATTTAGGTCAGCGGTCCTTCCACCGCGATCCAGATCCGCCCTGCAATCCTTGGGCATGATCATCTTACCATGCTATCTTAGGTCGTGGGGCTGCGGCTCGCCACGAACCCGTCTCGAGTTTCAGCCTCCTGCATCGCACACAGGGGACTTGTCATGACCATGAGGATCATTGTTCGCGGCGCAGTCCTTGCGACCGCTCTTGCATTCAGTGCGGCGGCGTTCGCTCAGGCGCCCACAACGACACCCACACCGGCGGCACCCGCCCCGGGATCGCCCACACTGGCGCCTGCACCTGCGCCGGACGCAAATCCGCCCGGCGTCAATCCCACGCATTATCAATGCTACCGGGTCTCCGCCATCACACGGCTGCAGCCCAAGAAGCTCACCCTGAAAGACCAATTCACCAGCCGCGGCCTGGTGCTCGGGCCGGTGATGTCCATATGCGCCCCGGTATCCAAGAACGGCCAGCCGGTCAAAGACGAGCGGACTCATCTCACCTGCTATCAGGTCCCGGCCGCCAACGCGGGCAAGAAGGTGCGGGTGCAGCATCAATTCGGAACCCAGGATCTCGCGGTCGGCGGCAGCACCGTCGTCTGCCTGCCATCGCTCAAGAAAGTGCTCTAGCGGCGCGCGCGCCTGCGCGCGAGCAACTGGCCACGGCGGCGGCGAGCCGCGCTTGCGGCTCGAACCCCCTTGTCGAACGCCGTGGCACTTTGCTCTAAACTGATCTCATGGCACACGATCACGACCACCATCACGACCATCATCATCACGACCACGAGCACGGCTCGGACCTGTCGGAAACCCAGCTGCGCGTGCGCGCGCTGGAGAGCATCCTGATCGAGAAGGGCTACGTCGACCCCGCGGCGCTCGACAGCATCATCGAGGCCTATGAGACCAAGATCGGCCCGCACAACGGTGCCCGCGCCATCGCCAAGGCCTGGGCCGACCCCACGTTCAAGCAAGCACTGCTCGATGACGCGAGCGCCGCGGTCGGCTCGCTCGGCTTTGTCAGTCGCGTCGGCGATCACCTGATCGCGGTCGAGAATACCGAACGCGTCCACAACATGATCGTGTGCACGCTGTGCTCCTGCTATCCGTGGGAGGTCATGGGCCTGCCGCCGACTTGGTACAAATCGGCGCCCTATCGCTCGCGCACGGTGATCGATCCGCGCGGCGTGCTGTCGGATTTCGGCGTCACGCTGCCGCCCACGACCGAAATCCGGGTGTGGGATTCGACCGCCGAGACACGCTACATCGTGCTGCCGCTGCGGCCGGCCGGCACCGAGGGGTGGAGCGAGGAGAAGCTCGCGACGCTGGTCACCCGCGATTGCATGATCGGCACCGGGCTCGCCAAGACTCCTCTGAACCAGACGCCAGGGGCCGCCTGATGAACGGCGTGCACGACATGGGCGGCATGCACGGCTTCGGGCCGGTGCAGCCGGAGCCGAACGAGCCGGTATTCCATTCGGTCTGGGAGGCGCGCTGTCTGGCGATGAACCGCGCGCTCGGTTACGCCAAAGTGTGGGTGATCGACGAATCCCGCGCGGTGATCGAGAACCTGCCGCCCACGGTCTATCTCGGCAGTTCCTATTACGAGAAATGGACCCTGCGGCTGCAACAGCTGTTGCTCAAGCACGGGCTGGTCGGCGAGGACGAGATCGCGGCCGGCCGCTCGCTGCGTCCGGGCAAGGCGCTGGCGCGCAAGCTCACCGCCGAAGACGTCGCCCGAGGATTGTCGCGCGCCTCGTTCTCACGGCCGCCGGGCGCGCCCGCGCGCTTCAAGGCCGGAGACAAGGTGCGCACCAAGAACATCCATCCCGAGACCCACACCCGCCTGCCGCGCTATGCGCGCGGCAAGACCGGCGTCATCGAGCAGGTGCGCGGCTGCCATGCGTTTCCCGACACGGTGGCGATCGGCCAGGGCGAGAACCCGCAATGGCTCTATACGCTGGTATTCGAGAGCCGCGAATTGTGGGGCGACAGCGCCGATCCCAAGCTGAAGGTCTCGATCGAAGCCTTCGAGCCCTATCTCGAGCCGGCCTGACATGACCGCCATCGATCCCGCCGGCGCGCGCCGCGCCGCCGATGCCGTGCCGGGCATTCCGCGCCGGGGCGAGGAGCCGGTGTTTCGCGAACCGTGGGAAGCACAGGCCTTCGCCATGGCGTTGGCGCTGCATGAGCGCGGCCTGTTCACTTGGACCGAATGGGCGGCAACGATCGCCGACGAGATCAAGCACGCGCAGGCCGCGGGCGATCCCGATAGCGGCGAGACCTATTACCGGCACTGGCTGGCGACGCTGGAACGGCTGGTCAAGGAGAAGGGCATTGCCACCGGTGACACGCTCGATCGCTACCGCGAGGCCTGGGATCACGCCGCCGACCGCACCCCGCACGGCAAGCCGATCGAGCTCAAGCCGGAAGATTTCGGACGCTGATGGATTTGCCGCACGCGGTGCGCGGCGGCGTCAAACGCCGATCAGCCGCTCGTTCGCCATATAGCCGCTGAGCAAGAGGACGCCGAAGGCAAGGATCACCACCGCCGCGGCGACCTCGATAGTCCGCATCAGCACTGTGCCGCGGCCGGAGCGCGCGCCGGCCAACCGCTTCGCCCAGGCCTTGGCGCCGACCGCAAGCGTGGCCATGACAGCCACGGTGATCGCCGTGCCTAGTGCCATGACAAAGGTGGCGGCGACACCGGCCCACAAAATTCCCTGCGCCAGCGCGAAGACCAGCACCAGGACGGCGCCCGAGCAGGGCCGCAAACCAACCGCGACGATCGCGGCGAGGCCGCGCTGCCAGCCGCCCGGCCCGGCAAGTTGCTGCGGTTCCGGTGCATGGGCATGGCCCCAGGCGGAAGCGTCGCCGTGGCCATGATCGTGATGGTCATGCGCATGTCCGTGGGCGTGGGCGTGGTCATGATGATGGTGGGTCACCGCCGCACCGACTTCACCCGCCGGCCCCCGCGCCTCCTGGATCGCGGACACAAGCGCGCGTCCCTTGGTCCACAGCAGTCGCGCGCCAATCAGCGCAACCAGCGCATAGCTGACGATCTCGATCCAGCGCACCGCATTGTTCATGGTGCTGGCAGTGGCCCGCAACAACACCGCCGCGACGCCGACGACCGCGACCGCCACCAGCGCCTGCAGCAGCGCCGAGGCGAAGGAGAGGACGACGCCTCGCCGCCAGGTCTCTTGATTGGCCACGACATAGGATGAGATCACCGCCTTGCCGTGGCCGGGCCCGGCGGCGTGAAACACCCCGTAGAGAAACGACAGCGCCAACAAGCCCCAGACCGCGGTGCCGTCGGTTTTCGCGGCCCGCACCGTGCCGGACAGGGCGCGATAGAACTCCGCCTGCTTGGCCAGAAGCCAGCCGGTGACGCCGGCGGCGGGTTGCGCGGGCGGCGCCGGGGCGCGCGGCCCGCCGAACGGCGAGCCCTGCGCGAATGCGGCATCGAACGCGCCAGCCGACAGCAGGATTGCCGCCGCACCGATCGCAATTGTCGAAAGAAAAACGGTCGTGCGCCCCCCGGCCACGATGGTCACGGACAAGTCACCGCGATCTTGTTGGCGAACTGCGCGCCCCAATTTTGCGACGAGTTGAGCTGATTGAAGAACGATTCGCCGAGCCGCTGCCCTTGCGGGACGGTCATCTCCTGCGGGCGCGCCAGGGTGGACTTGCAGGTGGCCGGCGCGCCAATGAGCGCGATGGAATCCTTTTCCGGGAAGCTGAAGTCGACGTAATAGGACGGATCGTACATTTCGAGCTCGAGGCTCTTCACCTTGAGCGGCGTCTTCAGCGGCAGCGTGAAATTGAGCGTAAGAGCTTCGTTCTTGTAGTCGAGATGATAGTCCTTCGGATCGCCGAACTCGGCCTTCTTGCCGTCCAGATTGGCGAAGCTGAAGAAGTCGAATTCCTTCAGCGAGCTGACGTTGATCTCGGCCAGCTCCGCCAGCTCCTCGCGGGTGAATTGCCCCTTGGTCTTCTGGTCGATGCCCTGGGTGGCGAAGGCCGAGTACATGTCGTCGAAAGTCCAGGCATGGCGGATGGCGGTGATCGAGCCGTCCGGCGCGTAGACGATCTCGCTCTTGGCGGTCACCCAGACATGCGGATGCGCCGACGCCGGCGATGCCAGCGGCAGCAGCATCAGGGCAAAAAGCAGTGTGCGAAGCAGCGTCTTGATCATCGGTCGTCCCGGCATGTTGGTGCCGCAAAATCGTTAAGGCACCATAGCATAGAGTGCGGCGGAATGGCGGCGAACACCATTACACGCCGGCCGCGCCGCCGTCGCTGCGCGGATCGTGCGCGGCTTCCAGCGTACCGTCCGGATGCAACACCGCGGCTCCGGCGTGGCCGACCGTGCCGGAATAGGGCTCGGGCAGAAGTTCGAGCTGATGGCCGGCCGACGCCAGGCGGTCGATCACATTGCCGTCAAAGCGCGGTTCGAGCCGCAGGTCGTCGCGTTCCGAGCCCCAGGTGCGCCCCAGCACCCAGCGCGGCCGGTCGATCGCCTCGGGCAGCGGCTGGCGATAGAGCACATGGCGCGTGTAGACGGCCGCCAGCGTCTGCGGCTGGCCGTCGCCGCCGCGTGTGCCATAGGCCATCACGCGGCCATCCTTGAGCGCGGCGAGGCCGGGATTGAGGGTGTGGAACGGCAACCGCCCGGGCTCCAGCGGGTTCACCGCATCGCGCTTGAGCGAAAAACTGGTACCGCGATTCTGCATCAGCACGCCGGTGCGCGGCAACACCACGCCGGAGCCGTATTCCCAGTAAAGCGACTGGATGTAGGACACGACCATGCCGCTGCTGTCGGCGGTGCCCATCCAGATCGTGTCGGCATCTCCGCCGCCGCCCCAGGGCGCCGCCTTGTTGCGGTCGATCTGTTTGGCTTC
Source organism: Xanthobacteraceae bacterium (assembly GCA_046714775.1). GTDB lineage: Bacteria > Pseudomonadota > Alphaproteobacteria > Rhizobiales > Xanthobacteraceae > VAZQ01. The sequence continues at coordinate 10,577 of JBKKAF010000058.1, forward strand.
GGCGTCGAGGAAGTCCGGCGCAAGATAGCGGTCGGGCGGATGCGGCAGCCGCTCGGGATCGGTGACGTAGCGGTCGCGCAGGCGGAAAGCGCGCTTGGTGGCCTCGATCAGGCCGTGCAGATAGTCGAAGCTCTCAGGCTCGGTGACGCGCAGCCGCTCGAAAATACCGAGGATAACGAGCGAGGCGAGGCCCTGGGTGGGCGGCGGCGTGTTGTAGACCGTGCCCGATTGCAAGGTCAGCGCCAGCGCCTCGGCGACAGTGGCGCGATGGCATTCGAGATCGGTGCGGGTGACCGGGCTGCCGATCCGTTCGAGATCGGCGGCGATCTCACGCCCGACGTCGCCGCGATAGAAATCCTCCAGCCCGGCATTGACCAGTTGATCGAGCGTCGCCGCCAACGCCGGCTGCTTTAGGATGGCGCCGGCCTCCGGCGGCTCGCCGTCGATCAGGAAGGTCTGCGCAAAGCCCGGCACGTCCTTCAGCTCGGGATTGGCGGCGCCCGCCGCCTGACCGCGCGTCGCCGGCGAGCCCTCGCGCGCCAGCTTGATGGCGAACGACAGCAGCACATCGAGCGGGGCCTTGCCGCCACGCGCCTTCGCCGCATCGAGCGCCAGCGTCCAGCCGCTGACCGCGCCTGGAACGGTCAGCGCCGCCAGCGGCCCGCGTCCGGGAATCGCGTCGAGTCCAGCGTCGCGATAGAGCTGCGGCGTCGCCTGCGCGCCCGCGCGACCCGCCGCCATCAGAGCGCGGACGCGGCCTGACGGCCCGCGCACCAGCCAGAAACCGTCGCCACCCAGATGATTCATATGCGGATAGACCACCGCGATGGCGGCAGCCATGGCGACCATCGCCTCCAGCGCGTTGCCGCCATCGGCCAGCACGGCGTGCCCGGCCTCAACGGCGGAGCGATGCGGCGCGCAAACGACGCCACGTCGGTGGCCGGCAGTGTGAAGGTCCATGGACTGGACTTACACGGTGGCGGTGGCGTCCGTCAGCCCCCGGCGGCGCAGCAGCGCCTCGGGCGTTGGCAGGCGGCCGCGGAAGGCTTTGTACAGCGCCTCGGGATCGCGCGAGCCGCCGGCCGAATAGATGTGGTCGTGCAGCCGTTTTGCGGTCGCCGGGTCGAAAATGTCGCCCGTCTCCTCGAAGGCGGCAAAGGCGTCGGCGTCCAGCACTTCCGACCACATATAGCTGTAATAGGCCGCCGCATAGCCGCCGGAAAAGATATGCCCGAAATGCGGCGGCCGGTGCCGCATGACGATCTCGGCCGGCATGCCGATGCGCGCCAGTTCCGCCTGCTCGAACGCCGTGACATCGAAATCGTCGCCCTGCGGCTGTAGATGCACATCGAGATCGAACAGCGCCGACGAAATGAACTCGACGGTCGCAACGCCCTGGTTGAAATTGCGGGCGGCGAGCAGCCGGCGCAGCAAGTCCGCCGGCATCGGCTCGCCGGTGCGATAGTGCACGGCGAAGCGGCCGAGAGTTTCCGGCCGTTCGAGCCAGTGCTCGTAGAGTTGCGACGGCAATTCGACAAAGTCGCGCAGCACGCTGGTGCCCGACACGACCGGATAGGTCACGTCTGACAAAAGACCATGCAAGGCGTGCCCGAATTCGTGGAAAAGCGTGCGGGCGTCGTCGAAACTGAGCAGCGTCGGCGCTCCGTCCGCGGCCTTGTTGAAATTCATCACATTGATAATCAGCGGCCGGATATCGCCGACCAGCTTTTCCTGATTGCGCAGCCCCATCATCCAGGCGCCACTGCGCTTGGAGGAACGCGCAAAATAGTCGCCGAAGAACAGCCCGACATGGCGGCTGTCGCGGCCCTGCACCTCCCAGACCCGCACGTCCGGATGCCAGACCGGCACGTCGTGGCGCTGCGTGAAGGACAGCCCGAACAGCCGGTGCGCGGTGTCGAAGGCAGCCTCGATCATGCGATCGAGCTGGAAATACGGCTTGATCGTCGTCTCGTCGATGGCGCATTGCCGCTGCCGCAGCTTCTCGGCGTAGTAGCGCCAATCCCAGGGCGCGAGTTGGAAATTGCCGCCTTCCTCCTGCACCAGCGCCTGCAAGGCGTCACGGTCGGCGAGCGCGCGCTGCCGCGCCGGCGCCCAGACCTGGTCGAGCAGGCCGCGCGCCGCCTCCGGGGTCTTGGCCATGGAATCGTCCAGGCGATAGCGGGCGAAATTGTCGTAGCCGAGGAGCCGCGCCTGCTCGGCGCGTAACGCCACCATTTCGGCGATGATCGCCTTGTTGTCGGTCTTGCCGCCGCCATCCCCGCGGGCGATCCAGGCGCGGAACGCCTGTTCGCGCAGGTCGCGACGCGCGGAAAACTGCAGGAACGGCTCGATGCTGGAGCGCGACAGGGTGACGACGTGCTGGCCGGCCTGCCCGCGCTCCGCGGCCGCAACGCCCGCGGCGGCGCGCAGGAAATCGGGCAGCCCGGCGAGGTCGTCCTCGCCGTCGAGCACCAGCGCATAGGCCTGTTCGTCTGCCAGCACGTTCTGGCTGAACCCAGTATCGAGTGCCGCCAGCCGCTCGGTGATTTCGGCCAGCCGCGCCTTGGCCGGGTCATCGAGATGCGCGCCGGCCTGGCGGAAAAACACGTGATAGCGCTCCAGCACGCGCGCCTGCTCTGAATCAAGACCGACTGTATAGCGCTGCCGGTACAACGCGTCGACGCGCCGGTAGATGCGTTCGTTTTGCAGGAGGCTGTTGTAATGGGTGGCGATGCGCGGCGCGATCTCGCGCTCAAGTTCAAGCAAGGCTTCGTTGGTATGGGCGCCGGTTAGCGCATAGAACACGCTGCACAGCCGGTCGAGCCGCCGGCCGCCGCGCTCGATTGCCGCCACGGTATTGTCAAAATCCGGCGCGTCCGAGCGCGCCGCGATGGCCTCGATCTCGGCATTGTGATCGGCGAAGGCGCGTTCGAAGGCCGGCCGGAAATGTTCCGGCTGGATCTCGTCAAAGGGCGGCACGCCGCTCTCGTTCCACTCCTCCAACAACGGGTTGGCGCGGCCGGGCAGCGGGGGCGATCGTCGGGCAACGGGTTTGGTCATGCTCGCTCGCTAGTCCCGCAATTCCAGCATTCGAATCCTATCGCCGTCATTCCGGGGCGCGCCACCCAAGTCGGCGGTAGCCGACTTGGGCATTCACAACTGCCGATCTCCGGTAAACCGGAGATCGGTGGCGCGAGCCCGGAATCCATAAGCCCAGGCCGTGGTTATGGATTCCGGGCCCGGCGCTTACGCGCCGTCCCGGAATGACGACCCGCTGGATGTGACCGGTTTCATGGAATCGATGGTCTAGCACTACTGCGTCAGAAATACGGGAGCGCATTGCAAACGGTGGCGCCGCCCGGGCCGCGGTGGTCGGTGTTGTGCCCTCTCCCCTTGCGGGAGAGGGCTCCTCGACGGTGCAACGGAAAAGGTTGGGTGAGGGGTCGAACTGCAACCCCTCACCCACCCGTGCGTGTTGAACGCCCGGCGCTGCCCTCTCCCGCAAGGGGAGGGGCACGAGATGCGAGCGCCGAATTTCCTGACGCAGTAGTGCTAGCCGGCAAGCCTAAACTGGCCGATCAGCAGGCTTGATCGGACGGCGGCTTTGGGAGAGATTGCCGGCGCCATGAACAAGCTCCCCGACAACCGTAAGCGCCGGATTCTCTGGCAAAACGTGATTACCGTGATCAGCGCGGCGATCCTGATCGGCGCCGAGGTGTTCGGCGCCGCTTATGCCGGCGGCTGGGCGCTCGCCAGTCTGATCAATCTCGACGAGTACGGCGCCGTGCCGATCTTGCAGGGGCTGCTGATGCTGCTGGGCGCGATCGTCATGGTCTGGTTTGTCCGCACCGCCCAGCGCGTCGAGCCGTTCACCGCGCCGATCTGAGGCCGCTCGCCGCGGCAGTGGAACGACGACGCCGACCATGCATTGACGGTTTGCTAATCCTTGCCGGCTCCGCAAGCGACTGGCGGTCCACAATATCGATGACCAAAACTCTTGCGTGTCGGAGCTAGATCGCTTATTTCAGTCTCGCCCAATTTCGCACGTGCCTGTGGCCGCGTGCCGATCGGTGGGGTCCGGACAAGAGGCCGGACAGCCGCCTACGGAAGAGATGCTCTCTCTTCCTTGCTAGGTGTCCGAAAGGACGCCGACGTGATCGGCAGCCGGAGGCGAAACCGGCGCACCCCGCTCTCAACGGGGGACGCGGCTTAAAGCAACGACGGATCGGGCTTTTTTGGTACTGCCGGCGCGAATGCCGGGGACACCGAAAGGGCTTGTCCATCTTTGCCGGCCGTGCGGAACGGGATCTCCCCTCATCCGGACCAAGGCAGCAATCGAGTGGTGTCGTCGCCGCATGACGTGGCGAAGGCATCACATCAGGTTCACCAGACGGCTATGCCGTCGTGCCGGATAAGGGAGCAAGGTCCGATGACCGCACGCATCCGCGAATTTCTCAAGCGCCGCGCCGATGAAGGGCCCTGCCTCGTGCTCGACCTCGATGTCGTGCGCGACAACTATCAGTCCTTTGCCAAGGCGCTGCCCGACAGCAAGGTGTTCTATGCGGTGAAGGCCAATCCGGCCGCGGAGATCTTGCAGCTCCTGGCCGGCATGGGCTCCTGCTTCGACGTGGCTTCGGTGACCGAGACCGAAGCCGTGCTGGCCGCCGGCGCGACGCCGGAGCGCATCTCCTACGGCAACACGATCAAGAAGGAGAGCGAGATCGCCAGGGCGTTCGCGCTCGGCGTGACCCTTTACGCTGTCGACTGCGAGGCCGAAGTCGAGAAGATCGCCCGCGCCGCTCCCGGCAGCCGGGTGATCTGCCGCATCCATTGCGACGGCACCGGCTCCGAATGGCCGCTGTCGCGCAAGTTCGGCTGCGAGCCGGAATTCGCCTCCGATATCCTGGAGCACGCCCATAAGCTCGGGCTGGTGCCTTACGGCATCTCGTTCCATGTCGGCTCCCAGCAGCACAATGTGGAAGCCTGGGACCGGGCGCTGGCGTCCACGGCCGCGATCTTCCGCACCTGCGCCGAGCGCGGGATCAACCTCGCCATGGTCAATCTGGGCGGCGGCTTTCCGGCGCGCTATGTGCGCAAGACGCCGAAGCTGGAAGCCTACGGCAAGGCGATCTTCCGCGCGTTGCGGCGACATTTCGGCAACCGCGTGCCGGAGACCATCGTGGAGCCGGGCCGCGGCCTGGTCGGCAATGCCGGCATCATCGAGGCCGAGGTGGTGCTGATCGCCAAGCGCAGCCCGGAGGACGAAACCCGCTGGGTCTATCTCGACATCGGCAAGTTCCACGGACTGGCCGAGACGATAGACGAGTCGATCCGTTACCCGATCCGCACCACCAAAGACCGGGACGAGATGGCGCCCTGCATCATCGCCGGCCCGACCTGCGATTCGGTGGACGTGCTATACGAGAAGCACCCCTATCCGCTGCCGGTCTCGCTTGCGATCGGCGACAAGGTGCTGATCGAAGCCGCGGGCGCCTATACGGCCACTTATTCATCGGTCGGCTTCAACGGTTATCCGCCATTGCGGCAATATGTGATCTGACCGCCACACGGAGGTTGCTCAAAAAGAAACGGGCGGCGAAAGCCGCCCGTTTTTATTGTGACCGTCGGCCGCCCTATTGCGGAGGTGCGCCGACGCGCGGGGGCTGAGGCTCGCCATCCGGTTTCGCCTTTGGCTCGTCCTGCTTTGCCTTCGCCTTCGGGTCATCCTGCTTTGCCTTCGGCGCGCCTTGGCCTTTACCCTGGCCTTCGCCGCGACCCTCGGTGCGGGTTGGCGTCTGCGCGGGGGCGCCTTGTTTCTGCTGGCCCTCGCTGCCTTTGCCCTCCTGCTTCGGCTGCTGCGCCGGGGTGCTCTGTTGCTGCTGGCCTTGGTTGCCCTCGCGTCCTTTGCCTTCGGACGCCTTGGGCTCCTGCTTCTGCTTTGAGTCCCCGATGCTCGGCTGCTTTTGCCGGGTGGCGTCGCGGGCATCGTCCTGCTTCTTCTTGGCAGCGTCGCTCTTCTGCTTGGCGTCATCCTGCTTCTGCTTGGCCGCCGCGCGGGCATCATCCTGTTGCTTTTTTGCGGCATCCTGCTTCTGCTTGGCAGCGTCCTGACCCTGCTTCTGCTTCGCAGCGTCTTGGCCTTGCTGCTGTCCGGAACCCGCGGCGGGTTGGCCCGGCTGCTGTGCGGAACCGGCGGCCGGTTGGCCCGGCTGCTGTCCGGAACCCACGGCCGGTTGGCCGGGCTGCTGCCCGGAACCCGCGGCCGGTTGGCCGGGCTGCTGTCCGGAACCCGCGGCCGGTGTCTGCGAGCCGGTCTGCGCCGCGCGCGGCGGAGTGTCGCCGAGACGGCCGCGTTCGTTCGCCCCGAGCGGTTGCGGATCGGCGACCTGTTGCGACGCGCGGATCTCGGTGCGGGTTTCGCGCACCTCGATGCGCACCGCGGCACGCGGGTTGCGGCCCATTTCATCCGGCCGGATTACCACGGCGTTGGGAATGTCCACGGTGCCGGCGATTACGCGCGGGCGCACTTCATAGGCGCGGATCGGACGCCCAACAGCTACAGCGATGATGGCGGGCGCGATGCCCGGATTGACCGCAAAGCGGTCGCGCACCACGACCGTGCGATTGACGATCACCGTCTCACGCAAAATCACGGTCATCTCACGCTGTGGCACCACCACGGCGGCCATCCGCGGCGCGGTGAAATTGCGTCCCCGCACGAAGGCCCAGACCTCGGGCTTCTCGACATATTCCACCGCCACGCCTTCGGGTGCCATCGGAGCCCAGCCGACATAATCGCGGCGCTGGCCGCGGCCTTGCCGCCACTGCACCCAGCCCGGACCCCATTCGTTGCCGGCGACCCAGACCCACCTCAACTCGTCGTCATAGACCCAACGCCCATAATGAAAGGCCACCGTGCCCCAGGCAGCTTCCGGCTGATCTTCGATCCAGTACCAGCCCCATTCCTCGGTGTAGACCCAGCGGCCGACCGTGTAGGGGCGCCAGTCGCGCGTCCGGTTGGCGGGAATCCAAACCTCGCCCCAACGCGAATGCCTTTGAAACCGGCCATGCGGTTCCAACACGGTGCGGAATCCGGCGGAGATCGTGACCTGCCCTTGCGCCTGCGCAGGCGTGAGCGCGCCGTCGATGGCCGGCATCAAGGTCAGCGAGAGTGCCGCGACCGTTCCAGCCAACAAGCTGGACCGAGCGCGGGCGAGTAATTGGTGGGCCATATCGAAATTCCCCTGGGGTGGCCAGAATTGGCTGCCAAAGCAACTCTCGTCCCGCCTTGAGGTTCCACGAACGGCAGGGCTGCTCTGCAAAATATGGATGGTGCGCGCCGCAATGAACGCGCGTTTATCTTCATGATGGGCGCAGGGCCGGCATGACGTGGTTGGAAAACAACGTGACCGACTGCAATGTCTCCTCCAAAGACATATCGCCGAAGGCGAACTGGCCGACCACGTAGTTGCAGCCGGTCGCCGCCAGTTGAGCCGACAGGAAATGCGCGACCGTTGCCGGGGACCCGGCGATCCCCTGGCCGCGCGTTGCGAGAGCGTCGAAATCCGGCGGGCGGGGATGGCTCGGCAATTTTCCATGTGCCCGGAACAAATGCGAAAAGCTCGCCTCCCATTTCGGATAGGCCCGGCGTGCCACCCGCAAGGCCTCCGCGTCGCTATCCGCAACGACGATGAAGCGGCCAAGGCCGAGCTTGGGCAGCGTCTTGTCGGATTGAACCTGCCGCCAGATCGCGCGGTAGCGAGCGGCGGCAAGCGCGATCTCGTCCGGCGGATCGAGGCTCACGGTGTTGAGGCCGCGGCGCGCCGCCTTCTCCGCGCTGGCGGGCGAATGCACGCCATACCACACCGGCGGGTGCGGCTGCTGCAGCGGTGCGAACTGCATCGGCAGATCGCTGAACGAATATCGCTTGCCGCGAAAATTCAGCACTTTGTGCGTGAGTCCCTGCAGGATGAGGTCGAGACTTTCGGTGTAGTTCTCCTGCGCCTGCGCGGGATCCTGTCCGTAGAGCGCCAGCTCGATGGCCGAGGAGCCGCGGCCGAAACCGATGTCGAGCCGCCCGCCGCTCAAGTGATCGAGCATGCAGATTTCCTCGATCAGCCGTAGCGGATGATGCAAGGGCAGCGCATAGACCAGCGGCCCGAACCGGAGCTTGTGCGTGCGTTGCGCGACCGCCGCCAGAAAAACATTGGGCGACGGCGCCATGCCAAGCGGCGTGAAGTGATGTTCGGCCAGGTGGTAGCAGTAGAACCCCGCCCGCTCATACGCCTCGACGATCTTCAGGCGCGCTTCATAAAAATCCCGCAGGGGCAGATCGTTTCGATCCAGGTGATCGAAAATGCCGAAGTGCATGCTCGCCGCCTCCTGGTCCTCGATGGCGCCAAGAATCGCGCCAAGAATCGCGCCAATATCGCGCCTAACGCAGATCGATGGTTCCGGCCTCGCCATTCTCGGTGCCGAAGGCCAGCATCGCGCCGTTGCCGCTCCATGCCAGCGCCGTCACCGGCGCATCGGCAGGTTTCCGCGCCAAGACCTCGGCGCCATCGTCAATCCGCACCAGCAGGATCAGTCCATCCGCATAGCCCACGGCAACGATCGGCTGTTTCGGATGGCAGGCGACGGCCTCGACCTGCATGCCGGTGGGCGCGAACATTTGCGGCGACTTGCCCATAGGCCCGTCCTTGGCCTGGAACGGCCACAGTACGAGCTGGGTCGAGCCTGAGGTCGCCAGCCACTTGCCGTCGGCGGTCCAGTCGAGAATCCGCACGCGCGCGCCATAGCCCGACATGCGCATGTCCTTGTGGTCGGACAGCCGCCAGCCGTGCAGCATCGCCTCCTGCATGGCGGTAACCAGGAAGCGGCCATCGGGACTGAAGCTGGCGCCGAGATGCGAGCCCTTCCACTCAAACACCTCAGGTTCCGCCGCGACATTCGGGAACCAGAGCGTGGCGCCGTTATAGTGGGCGATGGCGAGCCGAAAGCCCTTGGGCGCGAATGCCAAGGCGCCCGGCGTGGAAGGCAGGTCGAGCACGTGCTCGGCGCCCTTGCTCGAGCGCACGAAAGCCTGCTTGCCGGACGACCAGGCCACAGTGCCGTCGGCCCGCACCGCGACATGATCGATCCAGCGCCGCTTGGCGTCGGTGGCGAGAGTTTTGCACTCACCATTGGCCTCGGTCGCCACCACCTTGCCGTCGTCGCCACCGGTCACGATGCGTTTGCCGTCCGCTGCCGACGCGAGAATGCCACCGGCGTGGACGGCGACGCGCCGTTCCGTCCCGTCGCCTGCGACCAGCAGCAGCGTCTCTTCGCTAAGAACGAACGCGGCCGTATCGGCCACCACATGCGCGCCCACCACCGGCGCGCCGGCTTTGACGGCGCGCGTGCGGTCGACGACGGAGGGAATGTCTGAGGGCATTTCAGCCATGGGAAACTCCGCCCTCATCCTGAGAGCTTGTGAATCTTTCGATTCTGACGATTTTCGACCTGAGTCAAATCAAGCAGTTAGCAGGCCCCAAAATCGCGAAAGTCGAATAGATTCCCAAACTCTGAGGAGCGCCGTAGGCGCGTCTCGAAGGATGGGGCGGCCTCTGCTTCGAGACGGCCGCCATAGCGCGTCCTCAAGGGCGTTTACGCCCGTCTGCGACGGGCTATGGACGCGCGTGAACGCGCTTACGGCGGCCTCCTCAGCATAAGGCCGATGGAGATTGATAGGTCAGGCAACACAAGAGGCAAAGCCCTCGCGGATTTTCTCTTCCGGCAGATTGCGGCCGATGAACACGAGGCGGCTCGAGCGTTTCTCGTCCGGCTGCCAGGGGCGCTGGTGATCGCCGTCCAGGATCATATGCACGCCCTGGAACACGAAGCGTTCGGGATCGTCCTTGAACGACAGGATGCCTTTGGAGCGCAGGATGTTGGGGCCCTCCTTCTGCACCAAATCCTGAATCCAGGGAAAGAACTTGTCGGACGACAGCGGCTGCTCGGTCGACAGCGACAGCGATTGCATATCCTCGTCGTGATAGTGCTTGAGCGCGCCGTGCTGATGGCGCCCGTGATCATGATCGTGGTGATGATCGTGGTGATGATCGTGATGATCATCGTGATTTTGGCCGCTGCCGCCGAGAAAATCCGGCTCGATCTCCAGGATGCGGTCGAGGTCGAAGGCGTTGCGGCCGAGCACCTCGGGGAGCGGGATCTGGCAGCGCTCGGTCTTGTGCACCTTGGCATAAGGATTGATGGCGCGGATGCGTCCTTCGATTTCGGCGAGTTCGGCCGGCGTCACCAAGTCGGTCTTGTTGATCAAGATCACGTCGGCGAAGGCGATCTGGTTCTTGGCCTCGGGCGCGTCCTTCAGCCGGTCGCTCAGCCACTTGGCATCGGCGACCGTGACCACGGCATCGAGCTTGGTCTTGCGGCCGATATTGTCGTCGACGAAAAAGGTCTGCGCCACCGGCGCCGGGTCGGCGAGCCCGGTGGTCTCCACGATGATGGCGTCGAACTTGCCCTTGCGCCGCATCAATCCGTCGATGATGCGCACCAGGTCGCCGCGCACGGTGCAGCAGATGCAGCCGTTGTTCATCTCGAACACTTCCTCGTCGGCGCCCACCACGAGGTCGTTGTCGATGCCGATTTCGCCGAATTCGTTGACGATGACGGCGTATTTCTGCCCATGCGGCTCCGACAGGATGCGGTTGAGCAGCGTGGTCTTGCCGGCGCCCAGATAGCCGGTCAGCACCGTGACGGGGATTTTTTCGGACATGCGAAATTCGATTGCTGGACTCAGGAATGGGGGGTCTTAGCCTGTGCGCGCACTTGATTCTACCCCCCCCCCCCCGGGCGGGGCGGGCCCGGGCCCCCCCCCCCCCCC
>JBKKAF010000059.1:0-16052 GCA_046714775.1 Xanthobacteraceae bacterium
GATCTCAACCTTCCCGATATGTCGGGCTACGAAGTCTTGAGAACTCTTCGCCTGTCCAAGGTAAAGACGCCAATCCTGATCCTCTCCGGCATGGCTGGCATCGAGGACAAGGTGCGCGGCCTGGGCTTCGGCGCCGACGACTACATGACCAAGCCGTTCCACAAGGACGAACTGGTCGCGCGCATCCACGCCATCGTCCGCCGCTCGAAGGGCCACGCCCAGTCGGTCATCACCACCGGCGACCTGGTGGTCAATCTCGACGCCAAGACAGTCGAGGTCGGCGGCCAGCGCGTGCACCTGACCGGCAAGGAATATCAGATGCTCGAGCTGCTTTCACTGCGCAAGGGCACGACGCTGACCAAGGAAATGTTCCTGAACCATCTCTACGGCGGCATGGACGAGCCGGAGCTGAAGATCATCGACGTCTTCATCTGCAAGCTGCGCAAGAAGCTGGCCAATGCATCCAACGGCAAGAACTACATCGAGACCGTCTGGGGCCGCGGCTATGTGCTGCGCGAACCCCACGAGGAAGAGGCGAAAATCCCCGCCTGACGAGTTTACCAAGGAGCCCCAAGCTCCTCCTCACGAAGAACCCCGCCAGCAATGGCGGGGTTTTTGTTTGGGCGGCCGCCGCCGTCAAAAGGCCGGCTGACGAGTGGCGATTGTATCAGTGTCATGATACAATCTTACATTCCGCGCTGCTGAGGCCTCCCAAAGGAAGGCGAAGATGAGTATCGCAAGGACCGTCGCACTGGGCATCATGGCTGCGCTGCTGCCGGCTGCCGCGCAGGCTGCGCCGCTCTCGTTCGTCAATGTCGGCGCGCCCGACATCAATTGCGTTTTCGATCCCAGCTGCAAGGTCACGGTGACCGACAGCGTGGCCACGATCGAGTTGCCGTCGCCGGTATGGACGGGCACGGCGCGGGTGCAGTCGCGGACATTCACGGGCGCGGCCGGCGCGCCGGGCGCCGGCAAGACCGCATACGAGTATCGCGTCGACCTGACGCAAGCGGTCAGTGACGGCGAGGTCGCCTGCGTGACCGATATCGCGATCGACTTCGGCCCGGTGGCCCAGCTTCAGTACAACAAGGCCGGTCCGCTCGACGACGTGTTCGTGGTGACGACCGGCGGCCTCGGCTCAGTCGGCCTGTTTGCCGTGGAGCAGACCGGCAGCGTCATCACATTCACCTTCAACCAGCCGGTCTGCGCCGGGTCCAAACCCGGCGCCGGCATGACCAGCTTTTTTTTCGGGCTGGCCTCGGACAAGCCGCCAAGATCGATCTCCGCCGAGGTGAGCGTGCCCGGGCTCGCGCCGATCGCGGTGCCCGCGCGCGCTCCGGGCTACTAAACACGCGGCGCCGGATCGCCCTTCAGCGCGTACCCGCCGCCACCACCGGGCGCAGCGGCACGACCTTGGCCGCTGTGTTTTGCACGTTGCGCAGGACGTCGCGATTCGGCGTGTACAGCCCGCGCCGGTCGGCGAGCGGCTTGAAGTGGTCGGTCAATCCGATCACCGTTTCAGCCGCGCCCAGCGCCAGAAAGCCGTCCGGCTCGGTGACCCGCGCAAGCCGTTCTAGCACGCCGATCTTGGTTTGCTGATCGAAGTAGATCAGCACGTTGCGGCAAAATACGACGTCGAACAGGCCGAGATGGGTGAAATCGGCCAGCAGATTGAGCGGCCGGAATTGCACCATGGCGCGAATTTCCGGCGCCACCTGCCAGGTGTCGCCGATCTGCCTGAAATATTTGATCAGCAGCTGGATCGGCAGGCCGCGCTGCACTTCGAACTGGCTGTAAATGCCGGCCTTGGCTTTCTCCAGCACCTCGTTGGCAAGGTCGGTGGCGACGATCTCGATGCGCCACCCGGCAAGGCTCTTGCCCATTTCCTTGAGCGACATTGCGAGCGAATAAGGTTCCTGGCCGGTCGAGGCGGCGGCACACCAGATGCGGATGCGGCATTGCGCCGCCCGCGCGGCAAGCAGCGCCGGCATGACGCCGTCGCGGAAATGCTCGAACGGAATCTTGTCGCGGAAGAAGAAGGTCTCGTTCGTCAACATCGCCTCGACCACTTCGGCAATGAGCGGCTCCGCATGGGGGGCTTTGAGCTTCTGCACCAGCTCCGCTAACGTGACCGAGCCTGCCTTGCGCGCGACCGGCAGCAGCCGGCTCTCGACCAGATATTGTTTGTCGAGGCCGAGGATGAGGCCTGACCGTTCCTTCAGCAGTTTGCGCAGGAACTCATAATCGAGAGGGTTCACGATCGCGCTCCTGAGAACAGCCGGACAATTTTCGGAGCGATCTCGTCGAGCGGCAGCACCGCCGAACACAGGCCGGCTTGCGCGACCGATCCGGGCATTCCCCAAACGACGCTAGTGGCCTCATCCTGCGCGATGACCGAGCCGCCCGCGGCCACGATGTCGGCGGCGCCCTGGGTTCCATCCGAGCCCATGCCGGTGAGCACCACCGCGAGATTCCAGCGGCCCCAGACTTCGGCCGCCGAGGAGAACAAAGGATCGACCGCCGGCTTGCAGAAATTGACCAGCGGGCCGTCATCCAGCGCGATCAGCGCCGCGCCGTCGCGGCGGACGACCCGCATATGGCGGCCGCCGGGGGCAACATAGATCTGGCCGGCACGCACCGGTTCGCCATTCGCCGCTTCCCGCGTCGGCCGGCCGCTCGCCTGCGTCAGATGCTCGGCAAGGATGGTGGTGAAGGTGGGCGGCATATGCTGGATGACGAGTATTGGCGACTGGTCGATGACGCCGTTGATGCGGCCGATCAGGGCCGTGAGCGCCTGCGGTCCGCCGGTCGAGGAGCCGATCAAAAGAATCCGTGGCATGGCCAACGAAAAGGCGCGCAATGGCACGTTCGGATGGGCTGGCACCGTCGCGGGGTGAGGCTCGGCGCGGATTTCGTCCGGGCGATCGCGGCTCGGCAGCCTAGCCCCTGGTACGATCTTGGCGGCCGCAGCCGCCCGCTGTCTCCGGCGGGTGGCGAGCGCACGGATCTTGTCGATCAGTTCGCGCCGAAACGAGGTCGAGGTGGTGATGTCGCGGGTGGTTTCCGGCTTTGGGATATAGTCGGCGGCGCCGAGCGACAGCGCGCGCAAGCTTATCTCCGCATTGCGGCGGGTGAGCGTCGACACCATGATCACCACAAGGTCGCGCTTCTTCTGGAACAGCAGCGGTAGCGCCGTGATCCCGTCGATGTCGGGCATGTCGACGTCGAGGATGACGACGTCCGGGTCGGTTCGCTCCAGCTGTTCGACCGCTTCGCGCCCGCTGCGCAGCGAAGCGACGACCTGCAGTCCCGGTTCTTCCTCGATCCAGCGCGCCAGCAGGCCGCGTACGACGACCGCGTCGTCGACCACCATGACCCTGATCGGGTCATGTCCAATCGTGGAATTTGTGGATGGGGTGGCGGTTGCGACGGTCATCGCGGCACGCGGTACTCTGTTGACGCTACGAACAGGACAGGAACTTGAGGCCGGAGCCGGTCAGATCAGCCCGACCTCTTGGAACTTGGCCTCCACGATGTCCTTGTCGAACGGTTTCATGATGTATTCGTTGGCGCCCGCATGCAGGGCGCGCGCGATGTGCGCGACGTCGTTCTCGGTCGTGCAAAAGACGACCTTCGGCCGGTCGCCGTCCGGCAGCCGGCGCAGGCCGCGCAAAAATTCGTAGCCGTCCATTTTCGGCATGTTCCAATCGAGCAGCACGGCATCGGGCATCTTGCCGCGGCAGGCTTCCAGCGCCTGTTCGCCGTCCTCGGCCTCGGCGATCTCGAAATCGAGCCCTTCCAGGATACGCCGCGCCACTTTACGGATCACGCTGGAATCATCGACTACTAGACACGTCTTCATCACACACCCTCACCTTTTCCGTCGCGGTCTATCCCGCTGCTGCAATATTCCTTTGCCTGTCATGCCGCTTGAGCATGGGCGCCTACGTCGAGAATCCGGTCGACATCGAGGATGACCAGAATGTTACCGTCGAGCCGATGCACGCCGGCGGAGATGCGCGCCAGCCGCGCGTCGAGATTGACCGGATTGTCCTCGCGGCTGTCGGGCGAGAGCCTCATCACCTCGCCGATCGAATCGATCAGCAGGCCGTAGGACTCGCCCTTGCATTCGATGCCCACCGCCATGCGCGGGCGATCGCCTTTGGGCGCCGCCAGACGAAGCCGATGGCGCATGTCGATCGCCGTCACGATGCGGCCGCGCAGGTTCAACAGCCCGGCGATCTCCGGATCGGAGAGCGGCACGCGCGTCAGTCGATCCGGCGTGAACACGTCCTGCACGCGCGAAATCGGCAAGCCAAACAGCTGGCCGCCGATGACCATGGTGACGTAGTCGGTCGTATTCTCGGTAATGTCGGTCATGGTTGCGTCTTCATGCGGCGAAGTTCATGTCGGCGGTCTGCTCTTTGAGCGTCGCGATGAGGCCCTGGCGGTCGAACTTGGCAACATAGTCGTGCAGGCCGACCTGCCGGCCGCGCTCGATCGCTTCCGGTGACACCAGGGAGGAAAGGCCGATGACCGGCGTCGTGGCCGTGCGCGGATCGCTGCGCACGAGCGAGGTCAGTTCGAAGCCATCCATGCCGGGCATGTCGATATCGGTAATGATCAGGTCAAAG
Organism: Xanthobacteraceae bacterium; assembly: GCA_046714775.1. Lineage (GTDB taxonomy): Bacteria > Pseudomonadota > Alphaproteobacteria > Rhizobiales > Xanthobacteraceae > VAZQ01. The sequence continues at coordinate 4,635 of JBKKAF010000059.1, forward strand.
CGCCGGCCGTCGCGCAGCAGAGTGAGCGCATCGTGCGCGGAGGCGACCGCGGTCACGGCGTATCCGGCGGCCTTGAGCACCGGCGTGAGCATGTTGCGGAAGAAGGCTGAATCGTCGATCAACAGTATCGGCCGCCCCAGTTGCGCGCTGCGCTGCTCCCGCCAATGCATCCAATCTTCGAATGCCAGCGGCAGGAAATGACCGATATCGATCAGCTCGGTCGCCTGGCCCTTGATCACCGCCGACCCCAGCACGCCGGGACGTTCGCTTGCCAGCTCGATATCGAGCCGGTCTTCGACGATGTCGACGATCTCGTCGACGACCAGAGCCATGGAGCGGCCTTCGTCGGAGAATACCAGCAGCGGCTGCATGCCCTCCTTCTTGATGCGCATCTCGTCGTTGACCGGCACCAGCGGCATCAGGCGGCCGCGGTACTGCACCATAGGCCGGCCGCTCGAGGTTTCGATGGTCTTGGCGTCCACCTCTTCCAGGCGGGTCACGAGCGACAGCAGCACCGCCTTGGGCTGCGGCGACCCGGCGCGGAACACCAGCACCGACTCGGTGTCGGCACTTTCGGCGTCGCGTTCGATTTCCCGCGCCTCCTCAGCGGCCTGCTGTGCGGTCACCGATCCTCCGATGGTTTGAGCGACACCGTTTGGATCGATGATCATGATCACCGACCCGTCGCCGAGGATGGTATTGCCGCCGAACATCGGGATGTGGCGAAGCTTGCTCGACATCGGCTTCACCACGATTTCCTCGGTGTGGAAAACGCCATCGACCACGACGCCGAAGGTCTGGCTGCCTACCTGCGTGACGACGATAAAACCGTTCTCGACCATACTATCGTCGGCGCCCTCCATCTTGAGCAACGTCCCAAGATGGACGAGTGGCAGGAGCTTGTTGCGCAGGCGAAGCACGGCCGCGTCCTTGATACGTTCGATGCGGTGCTCCGAATTGCTGCGCACGCGTACCAGTTCGACCACCGCAAGCTGCGGGATGGCGAAGCGATTGCCGCCCGCCTCCACGATCAGAGCCGAAACGATGGCGAGCGTGAGCGGTATCCGGATGATAAAGCTAGTACCACTGCCAAAGACCGACTTCACCTCGACGGTGCCGCCGATCTGGTCGATATTGCTGCGCACGACATCCATGCCGACGCCACGGCCGGACACGCTGGTGACCTTGTCGACGGTCGAGAAGCCGGGCGCAAAGATGAACTTCTGCGCCTGCGCGTCCGACATTCTCTCGACTTCGGCCTCGGTCGCGAGGCCCCTGGCAACGGCGGCGATCTTGATCCGCTCAATGTCGAGACCACGCCCGTCGTCGGCGATCTCGATGATGATGTGGCCGCCCTCGTGCCAGGCCGACAGGCGAAGCGTGCCCTTCTCCGGCTTGCCGGCGGCGAGCCGCTGCGCCGGCAATTCCAGACCATGATCCGCCGAATTGCGCACCATGTGCGTGAGCGGATCCTTGATCAGATCGAGAACCTGGCGGTCGAGCTCGGTGTCGGCGCCGTGCAATTCGAGCTCGATCGGCTTGCCGAGCTCGGTCGAGAGGTCGCGCACGATCCGAGGCAATTTCTGCCATGCGGCGCCGATCGGCTGCATGCGCGTCTTCATGACGCCGTCCTGCAACTCGGCTGTAACCGTGGACAGTCGCTGCAGCGGCGCCTTGAATTCCGAATCCTCGTGGCGGCGCACGATCTCGAGCAACTGGTTGCGGGTCAGTACCAGTTCCGAAACCATGTCCATCAGATGTTCGAGCGCATCGACATGCACACGAATCGACTGGCTGGCGAGCGTGGGGTCGCTGCGCTCATCCGGTTGGTTCGTGTCGGCGCCGCCGTCGGTGCGAACGCGCTTCGCAGCAGCGGGCTTGGACTCGAAGACGGACTTGGACTCAAGAACAGCCTTGGACTCGAGAACAGGCTTGGACTCCAGAACAGGCTTGGACTCGAGAACAGGCTTGGACTCGGCAACAGGCTTGATCTCAGGAACAGAACCGGCTTGCGGCGCGCTGGGCGCTGGGCCGGTGACGGAGCGGAAGGCCAGTTCGAGCTCGTCCAATGACACCTCGTCCGGACGCAGCGGCCGCTCCAACACCTGTGGCGTCAATGTGCCGACCGACTTCGCCTCGCTCGATCCTCCGGCCACCATGAGGTCGAGGTGGGAGATCAAGTCCTGATCGTTTCCCGGCTGCTCCACCTGCTTGCGCTCGAGCTCGTCGAGCAGCGCCTTGATCCGGTCGATGGTTGCCAGAATGAGCGTGACGGCCTCGGAGGTGACCGGCATGCCGTCGCGGAATTTATCCATGAGCGCTTCGGCGGCGTGCGTCAGCGCTCCCAGCCGCGGCAAACCGAGAAAGCCGCAGGTGCCCTTGATGGTGTGGACAAGACGGAAAATATTATCGAGGATTTTTGCGTTGTTCGGATCCTGCTCGAAGCGTACGAGCTCCACATTGACGACGTCGAGACTCTCACCGGTCTCGGTCAGGAATTCCTTGAGGAGGTCGTCCATGCACAAACGCTTTCAACGCGTCCGGTCGCTCGACCGGCGGCGAATTTCCGAAGCGTCCTCAGTGTGTTGCTAAACAGTTTAATTTTAGTTGCGCGGCCATGATGACGGCCGCGCGTTAATCTTGCGTTAGCAAATGGGGCAAATTCGCCGGGCGTAAGCTGCGGCCTGCAGCTGCCGCCGTCTCAGCGGGTCGACAGAACCACCGTTTCGCCCTCGGTCGCGAGGCCAAGCGTCAGCCCGCAGGCCCTTGCCAGCAGCCCGGTATAGAACGGCTGGATCGCGTGAGCATCGACCGAGCCTCCTTCGGGCTGGCCTTCCAGCAGGCCGACAATCGCTTGGGGAATCCTGGAATTAAGTCCGGACGCCGTGATGCGAAAGCCCAGGGCCTCCCCCTCGCCGATCGGATCGACGGCCAGCGTGCCGCCGCGCGGAATGGTCTGCATGGCGACGACCAGCATGTTCATCAGCAGTTTGACCCGATTCTTCGGCAGAAAGGCCCGGGGCAGATTCCAGACCAACTTGAATTTGTCGTCCTCGATGAAGCCGCGGGCCGTCGTCTCTGCGTCCCCAAGGTCGATCTGGGCGCCCGCCGAGCCGGCCGCGCCGAAGGCGATGCGGCAGAATTGCAGCCGCGCCGAGGCCGAGCGCGCACTCTTCTTGATGAGATCCATCGCAAAGGTCTTGGTCTCTTCGTCGCGGCCCTCTTCGAGCACTTCAAGCCCGTTGACGATGGCGCCGGTTGGGCTGATCAGGTCGTGGCACACGCGCGAACACAAAAGCGCCGCGAGATCCAGGGCATCGAGGACAACTGGGCCGGACATAACGGGATCTCCGCTAAGCGACGTGCGTGAGAGAGCGGCCGAAGCGAGGATGGCGAATCGGCGGTGGCGTTGCTGCGGCGCTGTGATACACCGCAGCCGCTCGGCCTGCCAAGGTAAGAAGGAGCGATGCGAAGGTGACACGCCACCGTGACACTGCCGCTGCGGCGTCCGGCCTGCTCGACGAGTTGACCACGATCGTGTCACACGCGGCAGCGGCTATCCTCGCCGTTCGCGCAGGCGCGCTGCATGCGCGGATCAAGCCGGACAAGTCTCCGGTCACCGCCGCCGACGATGCCGCCGAGACTGTCATCCTCAAGGGCGTCTCCCGCCTCCTGCCCGGCGTACCGATCATCTCAGAAGAGGCCTGGGATCAAACGATACGCTACCGGCTCGACGGTGAGTTCGTGCTGGTGGATCCGCTCGACGGGACCCGCGAGCTGCTCGCGGGACGCGACGAATTCACGGTCAATCTTGCGCTGATCAGCGGCGGAAAACCGATCCTCGGAATCGTCGCAGCGCCGGCGCTGCACGTGATCTGGCGCGGCACCGGCAACACCGGCGCGGAGCGGCTCGTGCTTACCCCGGACGCCCCGGCGAGCCGGGCCGCGATCCGTTGCCGCGCTTGGCCGCAAACGCCGCCCGTCGCCGCCCTCAGCCGTTCGCACCTCGACGCGGAAACCGCGGCTTTCGTCGCGCGCGTCCCCGACCTGGAGCGCATCACGGTCGGGTCAGCGATAAAATTCTGCAGAGTGGCCGAAGGCGTCGCCGATCTCTATCCGCGGCTGGGGCCGACCCGCGAATGGGACGTCGCCGCCGGCCATGCCATCCTGGAGGCGGCGGGGGGAATTGTGACCCGGCCAGGGGGCGGGGCCTTGACCTATGGGGACGCCGCGAACGCGTTTCGGATTGCGTCCTTTATCGCCTGGGGCGATCCCGCAGCGGCCGGTCGGTTGGCCCGATAGGCGGAATGTCAGGGTGAGAGCTGGCGCCGGACCGACAGCCAATATTGGTCCGCGATCGCGATCGCCCGCGCGCTGTCGGCCGCGAATGCGGTTCGCGCCTCCGGCGAATGGAAGAGATAGAGCCGCTCTTTCACCACCAGCCACAGCCGCGGATCGCCCGGCAAGGCGACGGCGCGGGCAAGCGCCATGGGATCGTGGCCGCCGTAGCGCGGCATGAAGACCGCAACGTCTGCCACGAACGCCCCTCGGTTGCCCTCGTTGCGGAACCGCCAGACCGCCCCGGCGAAGCGGTATTCGAAGTCGGGCCGTCCCAAAGTCGGGGCGCCGTCGGTGAAATAGGCGACCGGGTCGAAGCCGCTGATCGCAAGCCCGGTATGACGGTCGGCCACGACCTGTTCGGTGGTCGCGGCGCCGGATGGCCCGATCAGGGCAAAAATGCCGAGCACGAGCCCGGCCAGGACCGGCCCAAGAACCGGCCCCAAGACCTGAAAACGGCAGCTTTCGTCCACGCCGCGCTCCCGTCATAGTGTTGGCGATCATGTGGCGATTCGGTTGTGTTGGTGCCGTAAAGCTAGGCTAACCCTGTGAGCAAGGGGTTAAACCGGTCACCGCCCTCATTTTCGATGGAGTATCTGATGCGCGCCGTCCTGCGGGTTTTTGCGCTCATTCTCGTGGCCGCCGGCCTCGGTCTTGGACTCGGTCTTGGACCGGCAACGGCACAACAGACCTCCGAGCCGGCGGGCAATGAGCGGTTTTCCTCTTCCGAACTGGTCAATACCGGCCACCGATTTTTCGGCACCGTGTCGCGCGGGCTGGCCTCGGTGATCGAAAGAGCGGTGAGCCAGTGGGGGCAGCCGAACGGCTATGTGCTCGGCGAGGAAGCCGGCGGCGCCTTCATCGCCGGCGTGCGCTTCGGCGAGGGCACGCTCTACACCAAGAATGCCGGCGACCTGCGGGTCTACTGGCAAGGCCCTTCGGTTGGTTTCGATTTCGGCGGCGAAGGCGCCCGCACCATGATGCTGGTCTACAGCCTGCCGCGCACCGACGCGATCTACCAGCGCTTCGCCGGCGTCGACGGTTCCGCCTATTTCATTGGCGGCTTCGGGATGACCGCCTTGACCGCCAATAATATCGTGCTGGTGCCGATCCGCTCGGGCGTCGGCCTGCGGCTGGGCGCCAATGTCGGCTATCTGAAATTCACTCCGACTTCGACCTGGAACCCGCTGTAGCGGCGGCGATTCCTCCCCCGCTGGCGCGCCGATCCGTGCGCGGGGATCGGCGTCGGCAGTTTAGGTTAACCGCTGCCGGCGCTGGTGGCGCAGCGGCCGGCATGCCATTGTAAATTGGTGTCGAGGAGGCGTTATCTATGATCGAACCGATCATGTTTGTTGGGATCGGGTTTCTCGTCGCCGGCTTGCTGGTCATCGGCGTCATTCCTTTTGTGCATGCGCGCGCCGTCCGTCTCACCCGGCGCCGGCTGGAAGCGCTGACGCCGATGTCGATGGTGGAAATCCAGGCCGACAAGGATCAGCTGCGCGCCGAATTCGCCATGTCGACCCGCCGGCTCGAAATGAGCGTCGAGCAATTGAAAGCCAAGACTTCGAGCCAGCTGGCGGAGATCGGCAAGAAGAGCGAAGCGATCGGCCGCCTCAAGCTCGAACTGGGCGAGAAAACCGCATCGCTGTTCGCGCTCGAAGCCAAGGAGAAGACCCTCACCGACGATTTGCAGGCGGTGCAGCGCGACGTCGCCGGCAAGAGCAATGCGCTGGAAGAGGCCGAGCGCACGCTCGCCGACACCCGGGCGGAACTCGCCAAGGTCACCGCCAATTTCCAGGCAGAGCTGGCCAAGGTCACGACCAGCTTCCACGACGCTTCGGTCACCGCCGACAGCCAGCGCGTCGAGCTCGTGGCGTTGCGCGCCCACATCGAGGTGTTGAAGGGCCAGATCGAAAGCTACGAGAAAGAGACCAAGGAATTGCACGAGCGGCTCGGCCGTCAAGGCACCGAAGCGGCGACCACCGGCCATCAACTGGCCGAGGAGCGCGGCCGGGTCGAGGCGCTCAACAATCGCATCGCCGAGCTGGAGCGCCTGCTGGTCGCGCAGACCACCGAATCCGAAGTTCTCGGCCGCCGCGTACAGGAGCTGTTGTCCAAGCTCGACGAGCAAGGGCGTTTTCTGGCCGAGCGCGAATTCGCCTCCGACATTTTGCTCAATCAGGCGATGACCGCGCAGAGGACCGAGGCGGACGTGCGCGCCGAATTGGCGGAAGCCGAGGCCCGCCGCCGGCAAGCCACCGAGGCGCTTCGCGCCGAGAGTGTGCGGCTGGAAGACCAGCTGCGGCAATCGCAGGACGAGCGCGGCAAGCTGCAGCAGGAAATCACGCAGATGAAGCGTGATGCGGAATCGACATGGGCTTCCGAGCGCATGGAAAACGCCGTGCTGCGCGAGCGCATCAACGACGTGGCCGCCGAAGTGGCGCGGCTGACCAGCGCGCTCGAAGGCCCGAGCTCCCCGATCGAAGCCATTCTGGCGGCGGATACCGCCCGTCCCCTCGCCCCGGCCAACGGCGTGCTGCCGAGCAACGGCAACGGCGAGAAGCTGTTTCCGATCGCCGCCAACGGCGATCCGTCCAAAGGCACGCTCGCCGACCGCATCCGCGCCTTGCAAGGCCGCGCTTCGCGCGTGCCGCAGGCGAGCTGAGCCGGCGCGCGCTACCGCGCCCGCTTGACACCCGTTCGGGCTGTTCCTTACATCCGATCTTGGTCGGGCGCTTAGCTCAGCGGGAGAGCGTTCCCTTCACACGGGAGAGGTCGTAGGTTCAATCCCTACAGCGCCCACCAGCCTTCGCTGCTTCGCGGCTACGGCTGGCAAGCCAGCCCCCCGTCTCGCAGGAAGCGGCGAATACTCACGTCGTAGCGCGCGGCGCGAAGACGGCTGCGGATGCATGAAATACGTCTATCTGCTTCAAAGCATCGATTGTCCGAACGAGACCTATGTCGGACTGACCGAAGATTTGCGATCACGATTTTCTGCACGCAATGCAGGACGCTCGACGCACACCAGCAAATACAGACCGTAGCGTCTGGTTTCCTACCTAGAGCGTGATTGCTTCAGGTTGAATCGCAATCACGCTCTAGCTTATTGTTTGAGCATGATCTTTTCCGAAAACCGGTTCCCACTTTTCGGGATCATGCTCTAACTGTCACCGACCAACCGCGTCGGTACAGCAATGCCCTCGGCGGACACAGCATCTCGGACTTTTGCATCTGATCCAGCAGCGCAGACTGAAACATCGTATTGCCGCACCGAACCAAACCCATCCCACCGCGTTGAGGCATCACACGCCTCACGGAGGACGACCCATGTATGAAAATCGAGTTGCCGGGACGATGAAGAACGTCGGCGGCAAGGCGCAGGAGGGCCTCGGCCGCATGACCGGCGACGCCAAGATGGAGGTCGAGGGCAAGCTGAATCAGGCCGAAGGAACGCTGCAGGACATGTACGGCCAGGCCAAGGACACCGCCGAACGGGCCGCCCATGTGGTGCGCGACCGCGCGGTCGAAGCCGAAGACGTGCTGCGCACCACCATCGAGAGCCGGCCCTACACCGCCGTCGCCGTGGCGCTCGCGCTGGGCTGGGTGCTCGGACGGATGGGCCGCCCGTCGTATTAGTGGCCTCCGTGCCCTCATGGTTCGAGACGCGCAGCCATAGCGCGTCCTCAAGGGCGCGTTTACGCCCGTCTGCGCAACCTGCAACAGATCATCCGCGGCCTTAGTCAATTCCTCATTTTGAACCAGCATGAGAATGGTTCCGAATCATTTGCCTCAGTAGCAATCAAACCTTCGCTTTAGGGGAATCGCCGGATCCCCAGACGGGACACTGATAGCTTTCATCATGGAACTGCCGGGCTCGGAAAACGTTTCTTTCCAGGGAATCTAATGGAGGAATCCTATGGTGAAAGAAGTTCATAATCATTCTGACGGCGGTGGCGGCGGCGGTTCGGCCATGATCGGCGTGATCGCAGGCTGTGCGCTGGTCGCTTTAGCGCTGTTTTTCTTCTTCGGTTACGCGAGAAACGATTCGGTTGCGGTCAAAGCGCCGACAGTGATCGAGAAGAGCGTGCCGGTCCCGTCCACCACAGGACAGAAGTAACAGGCGCATTGAAAACTGCGAAGCGGTCCCGGCATCCACCGGGACTGCTTTTTCTTGCGTCAGCTGCCGGAAGCTGGACCGACAGGGATTGCCGCTGGCGTGCCAGGTGGCAGCGCCTGCGCATTCACTTCGACAATTCCATCTCTGATCCGCACCCGGTAGGTCGCGAGTTTCTCGGTGAACGGCGCCGGCGCGCAGCCGTCCGCCAGCCGATACTGATAGCCGTGCCAAGGACAGGTGACGCAACCATCGACAATGCGCCCCTCCCCGATCGGTCCGTGCTGGTGGGCGCATAGATTGGTGAGCGCGCCGATCTGCGCGCCGTCACGAAACACCGCGATGCGTTCTCCGCCCGGCGCCGTGACGATGCGCGCACCCTTGTCGGGAATGGATTGCGGAGCGCCGACGGTGAGCCAACCCTCGTTCATCGCCATGCCCTCGTCGCGGGCGCGCTCGCGCCAGCCGGCAAGAAGATGCAGCCCGCTGACCGTCCCGAAACCGCCGATCAGCATGGCCGGGATCAGCCAAGTGCGTTCGTATTGCATGATGCCGAGCGCCACATGCATCACCACCAGCCCGTAGGCGGCGTAGACCGCCATGTGCAGGCCCTTCCACAGGCCCGGCGTCAGGACATTGAGCCAGAAGTCGTGGCTGGTGGAAACGAGCAAAAACAAAATCAGCAGCGCGGCGATGCCGAGCGCTTTGAACGAAAAACCGATGAACTTGCCGTAGTCCGCCCAGGTGGTCAGTTCGGTGACGAGATTGGGCAGGGTGTTTTGCACCGCGTACCATTCCAACATGAACCAGACATGCAGCACGGCGATGATGAAGGTCAGCACGCCGAAATGCCGGCGGTTGTAGAGCAGCGGCAGGAAGCGGCGGTCGAGCCGCGCCAGCGGGCCGATCGCGAGGATGATGGTGAGCATGACAAAGGCGCAGCTGCCGAAGGCGCGGATGCGAAGGTCGATGGCGGCGGCAGGATCCTTGGGCGGATCGACCCGGTAGGCGACCGCCAGGAAGATCGCGATGAACAGCGCGACTGCGGCGAGCAGGATGGCGTCATAGATAAGCTTGGTGCGATTCCATTGCACCGCGTGAAAGCCGACGCTCATGGCCGGCTCTCGCCGACGGCGGGCGGCACCTCGGGCGGCGGCGGCGGACGCAGGAGCAGCGCCATGGCGAAGCCGAGCCCGACCGCCAATGCCAGGACCGGCCACAGCACGCGATGAATCGAGCGATGCGAGCGCGTCATCGGCGCGCTTTCAACCAGCGCGCCAACACCAGCGGCCACAGCGCAAAAGCGCCGGGAAGCAGCAGGATGCGGGCGCCGAGGGTGACCGGCGCCGGCTGCACCTGCGTCACGCCGGCGATCACGAAGGCCAGCCCGACGCCAAGCCCAGCCAGCGCGTAGAGCACGATCACAATCGCGGCAATGGAACCCATCGCTCAACTCCCCGGTGCTAGAATCCGCCACGGCGCGCCGCAAGACAAGGCCCGCGCGCATACCGGCCCCAAAGGCGTCCCATGGCCGTCATGCCGCCGCAGGCGCAAGACCCCCGTCGCTTTCGGATTGCCGAATCCGGTCTTTTGTGGCCATTTCACCAGGTCGGACGGTTTTGTTTCGCCAAAACATGGGGGCTCTGCGATGCTGTTGCGTTTCCTTGCCGGCCTTTCCGCCGCCAGCCTTCTGGCGATGACATGCGCGAACGCCGCGCCCGCGCAAAGACGGAATTTCGATGACACGGTTGCCGGCAACGATCCGATCGCGCGCTTCTTCGGCTTCAGCACCTCGCCGGTGCGCCGTACGACCGTGAGCTATCCGGGCAATCACCGGCCGGGCACCATCGTCATCAACACCCGCGAGCGGCGGCTCTATCTGGTGCTCGGCAATGGCGAGGCCTTGCGTTACGGCATCGGCGTCGGTCGCGTCGGTTTCACTTGGAGGGGCGCCACACGGGTAAGCGCCAAGCGCGAGTGGCCGGACTGGACGCCGCCCGAGCAGATGTTGCGGCGGCGGCCTGACCTGCCGCGCTTCGTGCCGGGCGGGCCGGACAATCCGCTGGGCGCGCGCGCGCTCTATCTCGGCTCCTCGCTCTACCGCATCCACGGCTCGAACGAGCCGGAGACCATCGGCGAGGCGGTGTCGTCGGGCTGCTTCCGGTTGACCAATGAGGACGTGATCGATCTTTACAACCGCGTGCCGGTCGGCGCCACGGTGATCGTGCAGCATTAATGCTCCGCTTGCGCGGGGCATTATACCAACGATCTTTAACGACGACCCATCTCCGTCGTCATTGCCGAACTTGACCCGGCAATCCATCTTCATGAATTGACTCGTCTTTTTGCGATGGATGCGCGGGTCAGGCCCGCGCATGACGAGTCAAGAATTACGATCGTTGGTATTACATCTAAGGAGTCTTGCGCGCTTTCAGCGCGTCAGGCCCTTGCCGGCGAGCTCGTCGAGGTAATCCTGCCAATAGGCGTCGCGGTTGCGGCCGATGTCGCGGAAATAGTCCCAGCTGAAGATCCCGGTCGAGTGCATGTCGTCGAACACGAGCCGCACCGCGTAATTTCCGATCGGGCGTATTTCGAGAATAACGACGTTCTTCTTTCCCGCGACGATCTTGCGTTCGTCGGGAGAATGCCCTTGCACCTCGGCGCTCGGGCTGCGGACGCGCAGCAATTCGGCCGGCAGATCGAACGACTCGCCGCTGTCGAAGGCGACGGTCAGCGTCTTGCGGTCCTTGTGCAGCCGCAGCTCGGTGGGCCACGGCTCTCCTGCGGCATTCATGTCGTCGTCTCCTAGAGCGTGATTGCTTCAGGTTGAATCGCGATCACGCTCTAGCTTATTGTTTGAGCATGATCTTTTCCGAAAACCGGTTCCCACTTTTCGGGATCATGCTCTGAATTCCTGCACAACAAAAACCCGCTGCGGACGTGCCTGCCGCGGCGAAGCCCGGTAG
>JBKKAF010000060.1:0-17672 GCA_046714775.1 Xanthobacteraceae bacterium
CCACCCGATGGGTGAATTCAGGACTGTCGATGATCACCATCGCATCGGGCCGCGCCGCCACGGCGGCGCCGGCTGTCTCGCGCACATGCCGCAGCAACGCCGGCAACCGGCGCAGGAGCGCGGTGATCCCCATGGTGGCGAAATCGTCGATCGAAAACAGGCTCGCGACCCCGGCCGCCGCCATGCGCGGCCCACCGACGCCGGAGACCCGCAGGCGGGCGCCGAGACGCTCGCGCAGCGCAGCAATCAGCGCGCCCCCGAGCCGGTCGCCGGAAGCCTCGCCGGCCACCAGAAAGATATGCAGCGGCCGCGCGCCGCTGGGATTGGAGACTGGCGCGGTCATAGCGCGACTGCTTTCGCGCTGACGCCGATCACAAAGATATTGGCCGCAGCTGCGGCCTCGGCGACCGCCTGCGGCTCGGCAATGATGGTCTCGCCCGCGGCGAAAGCAATGCCGGCAAGGCCCGCGCGCGCCACGCCCGCGACCGTATGGGGGCCGATGGTGGGCAGATCGAAGCGGCGGTCCTGCCCGCGCTTGGGCGCTTTCACCAAAACGCCGACGCCTGGCGGCACCGGCACGCGCCCGAGCGTGCGTAACTGGGCAATGCGCGCCAGCATCTGGTCGGTACCTTCGACCGCCTCCACTGCCAGCACATGATTGTTGGCGACCACTGCCGCCTGCCCAACGTCGAAATCCGCCATGGCGTCGATCACGGCAAGACCGCGGGTGATGTCGATGCGATCGCGTTCGGTAGGCTGGCGCGTACCGAGCAGGCCGGCCGGAGCTAAAATGTCCGGCGCCACCGCTTGCGGGGCGAGGACGCGGAAGCCGTGTTCTTCCAAAACGCGCGTAAAAGCCGACAGCATGTGATTGTCGCCGCCGCGAAACGCCATCATGATGCGCGGCAAGACGCGCAGCGTGCCGAGATCGAACCGCAATTGCCCAAGCCGCGGCCGCGCCAGCGTGCCCATGAACACGAGATCGCGGCAGCCGTCCTTGCGGGTGGTGCGCAGGAACCAGCCGAACTGCCCGAGTTGCGCCCAATGATGGCGAAAGCGGGCGACCTGTTCCGGAGCGGCCCATCCGCGCACGGCATACAGCACCACTGGACGCCCGCGGCGCTGCACCGCATCAGCCACCGCGAACGGCAGGGTGCCGCCGCCGCAGATGATTGCGAGCGGCCCTTCAGACGATACCGCTTCCAACCCGCGCTGGTCCATCAGCCTGCGCCGTCGCCGGCCGCCGCTCCCTCGTGTACCGCGCGCGGCTTCATCAAGGGCCGCGTGCCGCCGTCGTGGATGAATGCGATGATCTTGCCCACGATCGGATCACCCTCGAATTCCCGCGCCACCAGCTCGATGCGGTCGGCAAAGCGTCCCTCTGCAAAGAACAACAAGCGATAGGCGCGCCGCAACCGGTGCATGTCGGCGCGCGACGTGCCGCGCCGTCGCAAGCCGACGATGTTGAGGCCGACCAGCGCGCCGGTTTGCCCGAGCACGAACCCGAATGGAATGATGTCGTCGCGCGCGGCGGTCATGCCGGCGATCATGGCGCCCTCGCCGATCCGCACGAATTGATGCATGGCGGTGTGGCCGCCGAAGAACACCTGGTCGCCAACCACCACGTGGCCGCCGAGCACCGAATTGTTGGCAAGGGTGACGTCGTGGCCGACCACGCAATCATGGCCGACATGCGAGCCGACCATGAAAAAGCAGCGGTCACCGATCCGGGTGACGCCGCGCCCTTCTTCAGTGCCGGTATTCATGGTTACGCTCTCGCGGATCTCGCAATCCGTGCCGATCACGAGCCGGGTGGCGCCGCCGCGGTACTTGACCGATTGCGGCGGGGTCCCGAGCGAGCTGAACGGATAGATCACGGTACGCTCGCCGATACTGGTGGCGCCGGTGACGTTGACGTGGGAGATCAGCCGCACGCCGGCGCGCAACTCGACCGCGGGCCCGATAGTGCAGTACGGCCCGATCTCCACATCGTCGGCCAGCCGCGCCCCCTCGGCGACCCGCGCGGACGGATCAACACGCGCCACCACTACCCCTCCACGATCATCGCGCCGACCTCGGCCTCGGCCACCACCGTGTCGGCAACCCTGGCCTCGCCACGGTACCACCACATGGTCTTGCGCTGCGCCAGCTTGGTCATGTGATATTCGATGGTATCTCCCGGCACCGCGGGCTTGCGGAACTTGGCCTTGTCGATGGTCAGGAAATAAACCAGGCTCGGCTTGGCGGTGCGCGCTCGGATGCACATCACGCCCGCGGTCTGTGCCATGCCCTCCACCATCAGCACGCCCGGGAAAACCGGGTTGCCGGGAAAATGCCCCATGAATTGCGGCTCGTTATAGGTGACGTTCTTGATCCCGATGCCGCTTTGGTCGCTCTGGATCTTGATGACCCGGTCGATCATCAGAAACGGATAACGGTGCGGCAGCGCGCGCAGGATCTCCGCGATATCCGCAGCCTCGAGCGTGGTCGCCGCCTCGTTCATTTCAGGCCTTTCATCCCTGCCGGTCGTTGTGTGCGCCTGCCGGGCGTCCCTTCGCATCCCCTGCCAAGCGCCGCAACGCGGCCACCTGGCGGAAAAACTCCCGGCTCGGCATCGCCGGCGCACCGGCCCATTTGCCGCCCGCCGGCACGTCCGTCATCACCCCCGCTTTGGCGCCGATCATCGCACCCTCGCCGATGTGCATATTGTCGGCGATGCCAACCTGGCCGCCGATCACCACATAGTCCTCGATCACCACGCTGCCGGAAATACCGGCCTGCGAGACGATGACGCAATGCCGCCCGATCGAAACGTTGTGGCCGATCTGCACCAGGTTGTCGATCTTGCTGCCTTCGCCGATCGTCGTATCGCGAATGCCGCCGCGATCGATGGCGGTGCTGGCGCCGATCTCGACATCGTCCTGGATAATGACACGGCCGATCTGCGGCACCTTGCGGTGGCCGCCTGCCCCCATCAGAAAGCCGAATCCGTCCTGTCCGATCGAGCAGCCCGCATGGATGGTCACGCGGTCGCCGACCAGGGCGTTGACAAGGCAGACTCTTGGACCGATCGCGCAATCGCGCCCGATCCGTACATCGGGTCCGATGACAGCGCCGGCCCCGATCACGCTGCCGGCGCCGATCTCCGCACGCGGTCCGATGACGGCGGTTGGATCGACGGTGACGCCGCTTTCCAGCCGCGCTGCGGGGTGAACCAATGCACCGGCGGCAACGCCTCCCGCTTCAAACAGCGAGGACGGCCGCAATGCGCCGGGAAACAGCTCGCGCGCCACCTGCACGAAGGCGCGGTAGGGCTCGCGTGCGACCAGCACTGCGACTTGCGGCAATATGCGGTCGGCCAATCGTTCGCTGGTCAGGCAGACGCCGGCATGGCTCTTGGCCGCCTGGTCGGCGAATTTCGGATTGTCGAAGAAGGTCAGATCGTCAGGGGTGGCGCGGTCGAGCGCAGCCACGCCGCGCACGCGCCGCTCCGGATCGGCGCCGGCACGCGGCTCGGCGGCGGTCAGCGCGGCAATCTCGCGCACCGTCAGCCCGGGGCCTTGCTTGAAAAAGAACGGCTCGGTCATGCGACCACATCCGTGGCGCGCCGCGCCGGCCCGATTAAAAATTCGCCCCGCCGCTGAAGCGGAACCACTGTGTCCGATCGAACGCCTGTTTGGTGATCGGATAGGCCAAATCGAAACGGATCGGGCCCAGCGGGGACGCCCACAAGAGACCGACGCCGACCGACGAGTTGATGAACATGCTGTTGGTCGACGGGACCAGGGTTTCGTTGGTCACGCTCCAGGAGGTCGGGCCTCTGAAATCCCACAGCGAACCGGCGTCGGCAAAGGCCGCGACTTTCACGCCGGAATCCTTGGGCAGGAAGTAGAGCGGCGTCTGCAGCTCCACGGTCGCGCCCCAATACAGCGTTCCGCCGAGCGCATCGTTGGAGGTGCCCACCGTCAGGTCGCGCGGGCCGATGCCCGAGGGGGCGAAGCCGCGCACCAGATTGGGGCCCATCTGGAAGTGGTCGAGCATACGCACGCCGCCACTGCCCCAGCCGAAAATGTTGCCGCCCTGCAGACGCACGAAGCCGACCACGTCGGGAATGACTTCGTAATAGGTGCGAAGGTCGGCGGTGGTGCGCAGGAATTGTACTTCGCCCCCGACGCCGGCGAAGTCCTGCTTCAGGTCGGCGACGATGCCCGAGGTCGGGCTGAGATTGCTGTCGAGGGTGTTGTAGTTGAGCGTATAGCCGACCAACGACGTGACGACGGGGCCTTGCGCCAATTCGCGGCGAACGGCCAGCGAAGCTTCGCCGTCCTGGAAACAATTCGTCGCAAAGCCGAAAAACGCCTGCATATCCGGCGTGGGATTCAGCGGCAGCGAAGGATTGGCCGGGTTGTTGTTACAATTGCGCAGATAGGCGGGCAGCTCGATCTCCTGCCGGTAGGCCGAATAACGTAGCTGCAGTGAGAGATCTTCGCGCAGCGTAAAGCCGAACCGGACGTTTCCGCCGACCGTGCGCGTATCGTAGGACACGTAGCTCGAAGCCCGTTGCGTCTTCACGAAAGCATCGAGCCCGAGTGCCAGCCGGTAGCCGAGGAAATACGGCTCCACGAACGACACCTGGAAGCCGGTCGTATACTGGCCGTATTGCACGGATGCCTTGGCATATTGGCCGCGGCCGAGCAGATTGCGTTCGCCGAGGCTGACTTCGCCCAGGAACCCGTCGGCGGTCGAGAACCCGCCGGCAACCGAGAATTCGCCGGTCGGCTGATCTTCCACATCGACATTGACGATCACCCGATCGGGCGCCGAGCCCGGCTCGGTCGTGATCTTGACGGTTTTGAAGAAGTTGAGGTTCTTCAAGCGCCGTTCGGCGCGGTTGATCAGCGCCCGGTTATAGGCGTCACCTTCGGCCACATCGAATTCGCGGCGGATCACGTAGTCGCGCGTGCGGGTATTGCCGCGAACGTTGATCTGCTCGATGTAGACGCGCGCGCCCTCATCGACCACGAAGACGAGGCTGACGGTCCGGTTTTCGTAGTTGCGATCCGCCCGCGGGCGTACGCCGACGAAGGAATAGCCTTGCCGTGACGCTTCGATCGTCATGTCCTCGACGGTCTTCTCGACCGCTTCGGCGTTGTAGACATTGCCGGCGGAGGTGCGCACGCGCGACTGCAGCGCCGCGGCGTCGACCGCCCGTACATTGGAGCGGACCTCGACCGAGCCGACCCGGTGCTGCTCGCCCTCCTCGACCGTGAAGGTGATGATGAAGCCCTGACGGTCCGGATCGTACTCGGCCTGCGCGGCCAACACGCGCACGTCGACGAAGCCGTGCTTCAGATAGAAGCGGCGCAACAATTCGCGATCGCCTTCGATGCGGTCGGGATCGTAAATATCGGTGGTCTGCAAGAAGCCGAGCAGCCAGCCGGTCTCCGCGGTCTTGATCACTTCTTTCAGGCGATAGGACGAATAGTTGTTGTTGCCGACAAAGCGGATGGATTTGACGCCGGTTTTCACGCCTTCGCTGACCTCGAATATCAGGTCGACGCGGCCGTTCGGAAGCTCGATGATCTTCGGCTCGACGCGGACGTCGAAGCGACCGCTGCGCCGGTAGATTTCGACGATGCGCTGGACATCCGATTGCACGATCGAACGCGAAAAGGTGCCGCGCTCCTTGGACTGGATCTCGAGCTTGACCAGGTCATCCTTGACCTTGCGGTTGCCCTCGAAGGCGATCCGGTTGATCACCGGATTCTCGACCACGGTCACCAGGATGCGGCCGCCGGGCCGGGTGATGCGCACGTCCTGGAACAGACCGGTGCCGTAGAGCGCCTTGTAGGCCTCGTCGATCTGCGGCCCGTCGATGGTGCCACGCGGGCCGGTCTTGAAATAGGAGCGGATGGTGCTGGCTTCGACGCGCCGGTTGCCTTCCACCACGATGGACGCGGCGGTTTGGGCATAGGCCACCCCTGCGGTCACGGTGGCCGCCCCCAGACCCAATACAATTCCGCTGAGGACCAAGCTGGCGACGCCGAGCCCCCGGATAACCCCCATACTCAATTTCATCCGCAACGCGCCCTTTTTATTGCCCTTGTGGCTGCCGCACGACAGGGTCGCCCGAAGCCGCAAGAGGCCTGCTTCTACAAGGTTTCCGCCAGCCTGCAAACCAACCCCCTACTACTATTTCCCCTTTACTCCCAAAAAGTTGCCGATCGACAACTTTTTACGAGGCCGTCCATTTGGCCGCGATCTGAAGGATGTCATTGTAGGTTGCGAAGATCATCAACATCAAAACGAGGGCCAACCCTACCCGGAACCCCATTTCCTGCGCGCGCATGGACAGGGGCCGTCCGCGCACGGCCTCGATGGCAAAGAACAAAAGGTGACCGCCATCAAGCAGCGGCACGGGGAACAAGTTCAGGAGCCCGATCGAAATCGAAAGAACCGCGGTGAGATGCAGCAGTGCGGGCATCCCCGCCGACGCCACTTGGCCGGACACCTGGGCAATCCGGATCGGGCCGCCGAGCTGGTCCGCGGCTTCGCGCCCGGTAATCACGCCCCCAAGATAGGACAGCGTGCGCTCGACCACGAACCAGGTTTCCTTCACGCCCAGCCACACCGCTTGTGGCGGGGCCACCGGCTGGAACTTGACGTCATCGGGGGCGAGCGAGCGGCTGATGCCCAAAATACCGATGCGATGGGTGTTGCCGAAGGTGTCTTTGACTTCTTTGAGATCGGGCTTCGCCGTGATCGGCAACCGCACGCCGCCTCGCTCGACCACCACTTCCAGGGTCTGGCCGGCGCTGGTGCTGACGATGCGCTGCATGTCGTTAAAGCTGTCGATCGCCCGGCCATTGATCGAAACAACGATGTCGCCGGGTTGGAACCCGGCCGCCGCAGCGGCGCTGTCGGGCTGAATAGAGTCGACGCGCGGTGCCGTGCTCTGCCTGCCGTACAACATGAACAAGCCGGCAAAAATCACGATGGCCAATACGAAATTGGCCAGCGGGCCCGCCACCACGATGGCCGACCTTTTGCCGACTGGCTGACTGACGAAGCTTTCGCGGCGCTCCTCCTCGCTCATCCGGGCCAGAGCCGCCTGGTCGGGCACGCTGGCGGCGTTCTCATCGCCCGCGAATTTGACGTAGCCGCCCAGCGGAATCGCAGACAGCTTCCATCGGGTGCCGTACCGATCGTTGAAACCGAACAATTCGGGGCCGAATCCGATGGAGAAAACAAGGACTTTGACCCCGCACCAGCGGGCCACCAGGAAATGTCCCAGTTCGTGGAAGAACACCACGACCGTCAAAACGAACAGAAATGGGATGAGGTAGCTCAGCGCTCCCCCGCCCAGGGCGCCAATCCCCGACAAAAAGTCAAAACTCATGCGCTGACCATCCCCGCCCAGTGTGCTGTCCGCAGCCGTCCCCAAACAACCTAGGATGCCTTTGCGGCAATTTCGGGCAAGAGATCACGCGCCAATAATCTTGAATTATGGTCAACGGCGAGCGCGTCCTCGATTGTGGCGGGCTCGCGCGTGAGCCCGCGCCGCCCGGCGGCATCCAATGTGGCCTCCACCAGGGCGGATATCCCGGAGAATCCGATCCGGTGCGCGAGGAACTCGGCCACCGCCACCTCATTGGCGGCATTGAGCACGGTTGGCGCGCCGCCACCCTCCTCCATCGCCCGGCGCGCCATCGCCAAAGCCGGGAACCGGACCAGATCCGGATGCTCGAAGCTCAATGTGGATAACTTGGCGAGATCGAGCCGCAGGGCGGGGCCGGTAATGCGTTCCGGCCAAGCCAGGCAATGAGCGATCGGAATCCGCATGTCGGGGCTGCCGAGCTGGGCGATCAGCGAGCCGTCGCGGAACTCGATCAGGCCATGCACGATCGACTGCGGATGCACCAGCACGTCGATGTCGGCAGGCGCGAGCGCGAACAGGTGATGCGCCTCGATCAGCTCCAGGCCCTTGTTCATGAGCGTCGCGGAATCGATGGTGACTTTTGGCCCCATCGTCCAGTTGGGATGGCGCAGCGCCTGTTCTGGCGTTGCGGCCCGGATTTCCTCCGCGGTCCAGGTGCGGAATGGACCGCCCGACGCAGTCAGGATTGCACGCCGCACGTCTTCGCGCCGTCCGGCGCTGAGCGCCTGGAACAAGGCATTGTGCTCGGAATCCACCGGCAGCACGGTGGCGCCCGCGGCCTTGGCGCGGCGCATGAACAGCGCGCCGGCGCAGACCAGGCATTCCTTGTTGGCGAGTGCGACAATGGCGCCGCGCTCGGCGGCGGCCAGCGTCGGCCGCAGGCCGGCCGCGCCGGTGATCGCGCCGATCACCAAATCGGCCGGCCGCTCGGCGGCCTCGACCAAGGCATCCTCGCCGGCGCCGGATTTAATGCCGGACCCGGCGAGCGCATCTTTCAATTCGCCATAAAGAGCCGGATCTCCGACCGCGGCAAAGCGGGCACCGACCTCGCGCGCCAACGCGGCGAGCGCCACGGCGTTGCGATTCGCCGTCAGCGCCTCGACCCGGAAGCGCTCCCGATTGCGCTTGAGCAGATCGAGGGTGCTGGCGCCGATCGATCCGGTGGCGCCGAGGATCGTCACCGAGCGCTCGGCCGCCGCCGGCTCGCGCGGCTGCGAACGCGCGAGCGGAATTGTCTTCTTCATTCGGTCACCACAATAGCAAACCGCGGGCGGGCGTTTCCCAACCGCCGCGGACAAGACCAATCAGCAGGGCGACAAAGGCAGCCGCCACGAATCCGTCAAGCCTATCCATCAGGCCGCCATGGCCGGGAATCAAGTGGCCGGAATCCTTCGCCCCGAACTTGCGCTTGAGCGCGGATTCGAACAGATCGCCGGCTTGCGAGACGGCGGACAATAATACCGCAATGATGGCAATTGCGGGCAGGCCGGAAAGGCCCGCCGTCTTGGCGACAACCACCGCGGCGATCACGGCGGCGGCCAACCCGGCGATCGCCCCCGACCAGGTCTTTTTCGGACTGACGCGCGGCATCAGCAGCGGTCCGCCGATGGCGCGTCCGGCGAAATAGGCAGCGATGTCGGTCATCCACACAACGGCGAACAGCAACAGTACGGCAGTGAAGCCGTAAGCGTCGTCGGCGCGCAACAGGACCGGCGCAATGCCGATGGCCCCGGCATAGAAGACGCCGCACGCTGCCCAGCCGCGCTGGCCGCGTCCGCTCAGCGCGGCCGCGCCGAGCGCGCCCATCGCCAACACAATGATGGCACTCCTGAAACGATGCGCCCCGGCAAGGGCCAATGCCAATGCGAGGCCGGCTCCGCCCGTCATCAGCACGGAGCGCCGATCGGCGCCCCCCATCAGCGAACTCCATTCCCAAAACACGATGAGTGCCGCGACGCTCCAGAAGGCGACGAAAGGCCAGCCGCCGAGATAGGCCGTGCCGATCGCGAGCGGCGCCAGCACCAAGGCCGAGGCAACGCGCAAGGCCAGTTCGCCGGCGCGGGATTTTGCGGAGCTTGCAGCGGACAAGGGGTTGGCGTCGCCCATCCTCACGAACCGGTTTGCGCGATCAGCCCGCCGAACCGCCGCTCGCGCCCGCGGAATTCGTTGATCGCGCTTTCAAGCGCCGCGCGGTCGAAGTCGGGCCAATAGGTCGGCACGAAGACCAGCTCGCTATAGGCTGCCTGCCACAGGAGAAAGTTCGAAAGCCGTTGCTCGCCGCTGGTGCGGATGATGAGGTCGGGATCGGGCAGATCGGGCGCGTCGAGATATTGGCCTATTCGCTCGGCAGTCACCGCGCTGGCCGGCAAACGACCGGCGGCGACCTCGGCGGCAAGCCGTTGCGCGGCGCGCGCTATCTCCTGGCGGGCGCCGTAGTTGAAGGCAACGACGAGCACGAGCTTGTCGTTATGCTTTGTCAGCTCCTCGGCTTCGTCGAGCAGCCGCCGGATGTCAGGATCGAGCCCTTCGCGTTCGCCGATGACGCGCACCTGCACGCCGTTGCTGTGCAACTCCGCCAGATCATTGCGGATGAAGCGACGCACGAGACCCATCAGGTCGCGGATCTCCGACGGCGGCCGCGACCAGTTCTCCGAGCTGAAGGAGAAGATGGTGAGAATTCCGATGCCGAGATCGCCGGCGGCGCGCACGGTGCGACGGAGCGCCTCGACGCCGCGCCGGTGTCCTTCACTGCGCGGCAGGCCGCGCGCCGCGGCCCAGCGTCCGTTGCCGTCCATGATGATGCCAACGTGCCGCGGCACGGCGTATTCACCGAGCAGATCGGTCGGGGGCGCTTCGGCCTTGCCCATTAGTCGACCTCACACCGTGAGGATTTCCTTTTCCTTGGACGCCAGCATCCGGTCGATCTCGGAGATGGTTTCGTCGGTGGCCTTTTGCACTTGCTCGGCAGAGCGATTGTGCTCGTCCTCGCTGATCTTGTGATCCTTTTCCAGCTTCTTCAGCACATCGAGGCCATCGCGCCGCACATGGCGGACCGCGACCCGCGCCGCCTCGGCATATTTATGCGCGACCTTGACCAATTCCTTGCGGCGATCCTCGTTCAGTTCGGGGATGCGCAGCCGCAGCACCTGCCCTTCGGTGGCCGGATTGAGCCCAAGATTGGCGCCGATGATGGCCTTTTCGACGGCATGCACCATCGACTTGTCCCAGACCTGGACCGAGATCATGCGTGGCTCCGGCACGCTGACGGTGGCGAGCTGGTTGAGCGGCATATGGGTACCATAGGCCTCGACTTGCACCGGCTCGAGCAGGTTGGCCGAAGCGCGGCCGGTCCGCAGGCCGCCGAGCTCCTGTTTTAACAGCTGGATGGCTCCCTGCATGCGCCGCTTCAGCTCGTTCAGGTCATGTGTTGCGCTTGCCATGGAGACCCCCTTGGATATCCGGCCGGATCACGCGACCGTCTCGCATCCTGTGCGCGCGACGCGCGCTCGCGGCGCTCACGAACTGACGACAGTGGCACGCCCGCGGCCACGCAGCACCGCCTCGACCGCTCCCGCCTCTCGGAGCGAGAACACGATGATAGGCATCCGGTTTTCCCGGGCAAGCGCGAAGGCCGTGGCATCCATCACTTTGAGGTCACGATCGAGCGCCTCCTGATGGGTGAGAGCT
This sequence comes from Xanthobacteraceae bacterium, assembly GCA_046714775.1. GTDB lineage: Bacteria > Pseudomonadota > Alphaproteobacteria > Rhizobiales > Xanthobacteraceae > VAZQ01. The sequence continues at coordinate 11,126 of JBKKAF010000060.1, forward strand.
TCGTAGCGTTTGGCTTTTGGATTCTTTTTCGGGTCGGCGCTGTAGATGCCGTCGACGTCGGTGGCCTTGAGCACGGCCTCGGCGCCAAGCTCGGCCGCGCGCAGCACCGCGGCGGTATCGGTGGTGAAGAACGGATTGCCGGTGCCGCCGGCCAAGATCACGATCTGCCCATCCGCCAGATGACGCAGCGCGCGCTGCCGCTCATAGGGTTCGCACACGCCCGGCATGGTCAGGGCCGACATGGTGCGCGCGGACGCGCCGGCTTTTTCGAGCGCGGTTTCGAAAGCAAGCGCGTTCATGACCGTCGCCAGCATGCCCATCATGTCGGCGGTAACGCGTGGAATGCCCTGGGTGGAGACTTTGACGCCGCGAAAGATATTGCCGCCGCCCACCACCACGCCGATGCCGACGCCGAGCGCGTGGGTGGCGGCGATGTCGGCGGCGATGCGCTCGAGCGTCGGCTGGTGAATACCAAAGCTATCCGGCCCCATCAGGGCCTCGCCGGAGACTTTCACCACCACGCGTCGGTAGAGCGGCTTGGCCATGGCGTTCGCTTCCCGGTCACCGTCGCGCGGCTCGAGGGCCGGCGCCGACACGGCCGGTCACCTGCGGGGCAGCGACCTATTCGGAGTCCTGCGTCTCGATGCCCTCGCCGACCGCAAAACGCGCATAGCCCGCGATCTTGATCGGGGCGCCGGCCTTGCCTTCGGCTTCCTTCACTGCCTGCGCCACGCTCTTTTTGTCGTCGTGGATATAGCTTTGATCCAGCAAGCAAACCTCTTTGTAGAAGGTTTTGAGCCCTGATTCGACGATCTTGTCGATGACATTCGGGGGTTTTCCCTGCGCCTTGGCCTTGTCGGCCAGCACCTCCCGCTCGCGCCGCATCGCATCGGGATCGAGCCTGGACGCTTCGAGCGCCTGCGGACTGGCGGCGGCGACATGCATGGCCAGCATGCGGCCGAGCCGCGCCAGTTCGGCGCTATTGCCGGCCGATTCCAAGGCGACGATGACCCCGATCTTGCCGAGACCGTCGGCCACCGCGCTGTGTACGTAGCTCGCGATAATACCCTGCCCGACTTCCAAAGAAGCGGCCCGCCGCAGGGTCATGTTCTCGCCGATGGTGGCAATGGCGCTTGCAAGCGCCTCGCCGACCGTGCCGTCGCCGATCTTGGCTGCCTTAATGGCCTCGACATCGTTGCCGGCGGTGAGCGCCACGTCGGCGATCATCTTCACCAGCGATTGGAATTGCTGATTGCGCGCGACGAAATCGGTTTCGGAATTGACCTCGACCACGACGCCCTTGGTGTCGGTGACCGCGATCCCGATCAGGCCTTCGGCGGCGGTGCGGCCGGCCTTCTTGGCGGCCTTGGCGAGACCCTTCTTGCGCAGCCAGTCGACCGCGGCTTCCATGTCGCCCGCGGTTTCGCCAAGCGCGGATTTGCAATCCATCATGCCCGCGCCGGTCTTGTCGCGGAGCTCCTTCACCATCGAAGCGCTGATGTTGGCCATACGGGGCATCTTTCGTTCAGCGGATTGGAGACGTAAGACGTAAATGGCCGGGACACCAGGGCGTTTACGCCCGCCTTCGGCGGGCTATGCCCGGCCATGACGAGGGGCGTTACTCCGCGGACAGTGCCTTGGACTGCGCAATCCAGCCCTCGACACGGCCAGGTAGACCGACCTCCTCGCCGATCTTGTGGGCGGCGTCCGGTCCGAGCGCGGCAATCTGCCAGTAATGGAAGATGCCGAGGTCGTTGAGCTTCTTTTCGATCGGGGGCGAAACATGCGCCAGCTTCTTGAGGTCGTCGGCGACTCCGCGCGGGCCGGGCAATGCTTCGAAGCCCGCGCCGTCGGTTGCCGGCGGCAACTCCTCGACGATCGGCCGGGCGGCGGCGCCGGTATCGACGCCTTGCTCGCCCTGGGCGCGAGAAATGCCGTCGAGGGCGGCCCGTGCCACCAGATCGCAATAGAGCGTAATGGCACGCGCGGCGTCATCATTGCCTGGCACGATGTGAGTGATGCCGTCGGGGTCACAGTTGGTGTCGACGATGGCGGCCACCGGCAGGCCGAGCCGCCGTGCTTCCTTGACCGCGATGTCCTCCTTGTTGGTGTCGATCACGAACAGGAGGTCGGGCAACCCGCCCATGTCCTTGATGCCGCCGAGCGCGCGATCGAGCTTGTCACGCTCGCGTTGCAGCGTCAGCCGCTCCTTCTTGGTATAGCCGTGTGCTTCGTTGGAGCTGAGCATTTCTTCGAGCGTGCGCAGCCGTTTGATCGACCCCGAGATGGTCTTCCAGTTGGTCAGCGTGCCGCCAAGCCAGCGCGAATTGACGTAGTACTGCGCGCATTTCTTGGCCGCCTCGGCGACCGCGTCCTGCGCCTGCCGCTTGGTGCCGACGAAAAGAATGCGCCCGCCATTGGCGACCGTATCGCTGATCGCCTGCAGCGCGCGATGCAGCAGCGGCACCGATTGCGCGAGGTCGATGATGTGGATGTTGTTGCGGGTGCCGAAGATGTATTCGCCCATCTTCGGGTTCCAGCGGTGGGATTGATGGCCGAAATGCACGCCAGCTTCCAAAAGCTGGCGCATAGAAAAGTCAGGAAGCGCCATGATCGTTCTCCGGTTGATCCGCCGCGGACCTGTGAGCTTCCCCCTTCCTTGCGGTCGGTTCGAGCCACCGGACGGCTGTTAGGCCAGGGTCCGCGTGTGAGATGGGCTGGATATAGCGACGGGGGCGCGGGGAAGCAAGGCAAAACCGGCTGACGGCGCAAGGCAATAGCGGCACCCGAGAGGGCCTCATCCGGCGATCACGGAACAGTCATCCGCCTGACGCGTTGACTGGCGCCGATGCGGCCCCTGCCGGGGTGCTCGCGCTTGGGTATCGTGCCATTTCCGCGCTTTCGCCAGTTCATCACAGAGCTTTGCACCGCCCGAGCAGCGCCGCGGCCGAACGGCTCACACCGGCCGTCCTGTTCGTCATCCTGTCCGCCATCATCGGTTCGCTCCTGATCGCGGTCACACCACCGCTGCGAGGTCCGGACGAAACCGCACATTTCGTGCGCGCCTACAGTCTTTCGCAAGGCATCATCGTTCCCGGCGCGCGCGATGCCGAGGGCCGCAAAGGGATCTCCATGCCCGCGGATCTGCACCACGGGTTCAACCATTTCGAACAGGTTCGGATCAGCGAGAAGCAATCGGGCTTCGGTTACGAGCAAGCCTTCGCGAAATATTTCAGCGAGGCCGCCGTGCCTGCCGTCGGCCCGCGCAATGCACCGGCCGTCTTCGTCCCCTATGAGGGGTCGGAGGGCTACAGTCCGGTCGCCTACCTGCCCCAGGCCGTTGCCGCGCTTGCCGCGCGCCTCGCCGGACTGGACTTCCTTCCCACCATCTACCTCATGCGGTTTGCAGGTCTGGCGGCGATGACGGCGGTCATCGCCTACGCCATCGCGCTGGCGGGACCGCTCGGCTGGTCGTTCCTGGCGATTGCGCTGCTGCCGGCCGCGATCTACGGCCGCGCTGTGATCAATGCCGACGGCGCTGCTGTTGCCTTTGCGATGGTCGCTGCCGCGCTCTGCCTGCGGGCGGCGCGCGATTTCGGTCCGCTGCAGCGCTGCGTCTGGCTGTGCCTTTGCGTGCTGAGCAAGCCTCCCAACCTCGCCTTTGTCGCGCTGGAAATATTGCGGCGCCCACTGCGAGAGTTGCGCCGAAACTGGATCGCCATCGCGTTTGTGGCTGGACTGCCTTTCCTGCTGGCGGTCCTGTGGACATTGGCCAGCTCAGCCGACGTAGCGGCCTGGCGTCTGGTCCATTTGCATGGCGAAAAGCTCGAGGAGTTCGACCCCGCATGGAAGCTCGCCTTCCTGCTGAAAAATCCATCGCATCTGCCGATGAGCTTCCTCGGGCTGCTGCAAACCCTAAACCCCAGCGAATTCTGGCGTCAGGTGATCGGCGTGCTCGGCCTGTTCGACACCGTGCTGGCGGCCTGGGTCTATCCGGTGCTGACGATGCTTCTGTTCGCGACATTCTTGGTTCGTCTCGACGCTGACCGGCGGGAGCGATACCGGCTGGCGTGGGCAGCGCTGGCGAGCGCCCTGCTCTACGCCTTAGCGGTGCTCCTGATCTTCTACCTGATCTGGACGCCGGTGCACGACACCGCAATCCGCGGGGTGCAAGGACGGTATTTCGTCCCGATCCTGCCGCTGCTGGCGACCGCGACCGCCGCTTTGATCAATTGGCTGCCGGATCGTCGTCTACCCGCGCTGGGTGCCTTCGGTGCCGGCGTGCTGTCCGGCGCGGCGAGCGTGGTGGCCATTTTGCACGCCGACTGGAATTTCTTCTAGAAAAACTCCGCAGGTACTCGGCGCTACAACGCCTCGACCGTGACCACGCCCGGTATCGCCTTGATGGCGCCGGCGATCTGCGGCGAGACCTTGAATTTTCCGGGCAGCTTGACCTCGACTTCGGCGCCTTCGGTGAGCAACAGCACGATCGAGACATCGCCATCGGCGCGATCGGGCGCGGACCGTGCAGCTTTCGCCGCGGTCGGTTCCAGCCGTTTGGCCACGCTCTCGATCGGCGTCTCGTTGCGCAGGAACACCCGCAGGCCTTTTTGCAGCTTGGCGGCGGCCTGATCGAGCGGCTCCACCATCTGAATGCGGGCGCGCACGTCGTCACCTTGCATCTCGGCCGACAACGTCAACAACACCGCGCGGCCGGGTTCGAGCAGGTCGCGGAACTGTTGCAGTCCTTCGGAAAACACCACGGCCTCATAGTGCCCGGTCGGATCGGACAGGCCGATGATGCCCATCTTGCCGCCGGTGCGGGTGCGCCGTTCGGTGCGCGCCACCACGGTGCCGGCGACACGGCCGGCACTTACGCCCGCCTTCACCCCGCGCGCGAACTCCACCCATGACTGCACGCGCAAGCGCTTGAGTGTCGCCGCATAGTCATCGAGCGGATGCCCGGAGAGAAAAAAGCCGATGGCGTCGAATTCCCTCTGCAGCCGCTCGGCCGGCAGCCATGGCTCCACCGTCGCCAGCGTCAGCGGCGACTGCGCCGAGGGACCGCCGAACATTTCCGACTGTCCCATCAGAACGCCCTCATGGGCGCGCTGGGCGGCGTGCAGCATGGCATCGACCGCGGCAAAGGCGCAGGCGCGGTTCGGCTCCAGCGTGTCGAACGCGCCGGCGGCGGCGAGGCTTTCCAGCACCCGCTTGTTGACCGCACGCGGATTGATGCGGGTGGCGAAATCCGAGAGCGCGGCAAACGGCCGGTCGCCGCGCGCCGTCACGATCGAGTCCACGGCCTGGCCGCCGACGCCTTTCAACGCCGCCAGCGCATAGTGGATGGTGTTGCCGTCGACGTCGAAGTCGACGCCGGAGCGGTTGACCGAGGGCGGCTCGACCTTGATGCCGAGCCGCTCGGCCTCGGCGCGAAATTCCGCCAGCTTGTCGGTATTGCCCATGTCGAGCGTCATCGAGGCGGCGAGAAACTCCACCGGATAATTCGCCTTCAGATAGGCCGTCTGATAGGCGACCAGCGCGTAAGCTGCGGCGTGGCTCTTGTTGAAACCGTATTCGGCAAAACGCTCCAGCAGATCGAAAATGGCGTCGGCCTGGCCGCGCTCGACCCCGCGCTCGACTGCGCCCTTGACAAAATCCGTGCGTTGCGCCCGCATCTCGGCCCGGATCTTCTTGCCCATGGCGCGGCGTAGCAGGTCCGCTTGTCCGAGCGAGTAGCCGGCCAGGATCTGCGCGGCCTGCATCACCTGTTCCTGGTAGATGATGACGCCGAAGGTCTCGCGCAGCACCGGTTCGAGCTTGGGATGGATGTAGTCGGGGATCTCCATGCCGTGCTTGCGTGCACAATAGGTCGGGATATTGGCCATCGGGCCCGGGCGATAGAGCGCCACGAGAGCGATGATGTCCTCGAAACGGTCCGGCCGCATGTCGAGCAGCGCGCGGCGCATCCCCTGACTTTCCAGTTGGAAGATACCCACCGCTTCGGCGCGTGACAGCAGTGCATAAGTTTTGGCGTCGTCGAGCGGGATGGCGGCAAGCTCGATCTCGACGCCGCGCTTGCGAATGAGCCGCAGCGCGGTTTCCAGCACCGTCAGGGTCTTCAGCCCGAGGAAGTCGAATTTCACCAGCCCGGCCTGCTCGACCCATTTCATGTTGAACTGGGTGACCGGCATCAGCGATTTCGGATCGCGATAGAGCGGCACCATCTCGGTCAGCGCCCGCTCGCCGATCACGATGCCGGCGGCATGGGTGGAAGCATGGCGATGCAGGCCTTCCAGCTTCTGCGCGATGTGGAAGGCGCGCTTGACCACCGGCTCGCGGTCGCGCTCGGCTTGCAGGCGGGGCTCGTCGTCGATGGCGCGGCCGAGCGAGATCGGATTGGTCGGGTTCTGCGGCACCAGCTTGCAGAGCTTGTCGACCTGGCCATAGGGCATCTGCAGCACGCGCCCGACATCGCGTAAGACGCCGCGCGCCTGCAGGGTGCCGAAGGTGATGATCTGCGCCACCTGGTCGCGGCCGTATTTGC
>JBKKAF010000061.1:0-7818 GCA_046714775.1 Xanthobacteraceae bacterium
GGGGGGGGGGGGGCGCCCCCCTCCGGCCCCCGGGTGGGGTTCCGGTCTATTGATAGGTTTATTCCCCCTCACCCCAGCTCTCTCCCCACTGGGGAGAGGGAGACCGCGCGCGCCGTTGCCGGTGCTGCACGGCCCTGCTAGAGCTTCGATTCTACGGGCGCGGGATTTGCCAGGGGGGCGTCTCGGTCACGAGGCGCGCGCGGCATGGAAGTCTTCATCCAGCAGCTCATCAACGGCATTACGCTTGGTTCGATCTACGGCCTGATCGCCATCGGCTACACCATGGTGTTCGGCATCATCGGCATGGTGAACTTCGCCCACGGCGACGTGTTCATGGTGTCGGCGTTTATCGCGCTGGTCGCCTTTCTCTTCCTCACCACCTGGATCGGCATCGGCTCGGTGGTGCTGGCGCTCCTGATCGTGCTGATCGTCGCCATGGCGATGACCTCCGTGGTCAACTGGTCGATCGAGCGGGTGGCCTATCGGCCGTTGCGCGGCTCGTTTCGCCTGGCGCCGCTGATCTCCGCCATCGGCATGTCGATCGTGCTGTCGAATTTCGTGCAGGTGGCGCAGGGCCCGCGCAACAAGTCGGTGCCGCCGATGTTCAACGAGGTGATCGTGTTGATCTCGGGCACCGGCTACGATGTCACCCTCTCCTACAAGCAATTGGTGATCTGGGTGGTGACCGGAGTGCTGCTGCTCGCCTTCTGGTTTCTGGTGAGCCGCACCGCGCTCGGCCGCGCCCAGCGCGCCTGTGAGCAGGACCAGAAAATGGCGGCTTTGCTCGGCATCGACGTCGACCGCACGGTGTCCATCACGTTCGTGATCGCCGCCGCGCTGGCTGCCGTCGCCGGCACTATGTATTTCATGTTCTACGGCGTCGTGAGTTTTAACGACGGCTTCACCCCGGGAGTGAAGGCGTTCACCGCCGCCGTGCTCGGCGGCATCGGCTCGATACCCGGCGCCGTGATCGGCGGGTTGCTGATCGGGCTGATCGAAACCTTCTGGTCGGGGTATTTTTCCATCGACTACAAGGACGTCGCCGCCTTCTCGATCCTCATCATCACCATGATCTTCCTGCCCCAGGGCCTACTCGGCCGCCCGGACGTGGAGAAGGTGTGACATGGCCGACGCGGCGCCGGCGACCGTTCCCGCCTTGCGCCTCGATTTTGCCGGCGCGTTGCGAGCGGCGGTATTCGCTGCCCTGCTCGCCTTTGCGCTGTTCCTGCCGCTGATCGGCTTCAACACCGTCCAGAATATGCGCGGCGAGCTCATCCTGGAGACACGCTGGGGCCTATTGTTCACCCTGGTCGGCATCGTCGCCGCCGCCCGCTTCGTGCATGCGCTGCTGATTGGGCCGCTGATGGCGCAATGGGCGGCGCGGCCGCAGCGCCACTCCGCCGCCGCCGTCGCTCTGCGCAGCATGCTGTCGCAATGGGCGGGTCCGTTCATGCTCGGCTTCGCGGTGGTCTACCCCGTGCTGGCCCTGGCACTCGCCGGCTTTCAGGGCGGCGCCAAGTGGATCGACAATTTCGGCATCCAGATCCTGATCTATGTGATGCTCGGATGGGGACTGAACATCGTGGTCGGCCTCGCCGGCCTGCTGGATCTCGGTTATGTCGCGTTCTACGCCGTCGGCGCCTATTCCTACGCGCTGCTCGCGCAAAATTTCGGGCTGTCATTCTGGCTGCTGCTGCCGCTCGCCGGCATTCTGGCGGCATTCGCGGGCATCCTGCTGGGCTTTCCGGTGCTGCGGCTGCGCGGCGATTATCTTGCCATCGTTACGCTCGCCTTCGGCGAGATCGTTCGCCTGGTGCTGATCAACTGGGTGCCTTTGACCAATGGCTACCGGGGCATCGGCGGAATTCCACGCCCGACCTTTTTCGGTATTCCGTTCAACGCCAGCGAAACCGGCTTTGCGGCGGTGTTCGGCCTCGAATTCAGCCCGCTCTACCGCTCCATCTTCCTCTACTACGTGATCCTGGCGCTGGCGCTGATCACCCTCGCGGTCACCGCGCGGCTGCGGCGGCTGCCGGTCGGCCGTGCCTGGGAGGCGTTGCGCGAGGACGAGATCGCCTGCCGCTCGCTCGGCATCAACACCACCAACAGCAAGCTCACCGCGTTTGCGGTCGGCGCCATGTTCGCCGGTTTCGCCGGGGCGTTCTTCGCCGCGCGCCAGGGTTTCATTTCGCCGGAGAGCTTTACCTTCATGGAATCGGCGGTGATCGTCGCCATGGTGGTGCTCGGCGGCATGGGCAGCGCGGTCGGGGTCGCCCTCGCCGCCGTGATCATGATCGGCGGCACCGAGATCATGCGCGAGCTCGACCTGCTGAAGGAAATCTTCGGCCGCAACTTCGATCCCACCCAATACCGCATGCTGCTGTTCGGGCTCGCCATGGTGGCGATCATGATCTGGAAGCCGCGCGGCCTGATCGCCACCCGCCGGCCGACCGTGTTCCTGAAGGAACGCAAGGCGGTTTCCGGCTCGCACGTCCGGGAGGGCCACGGATGACCGCCTCCCCTGCTCCGGTGCTGCGCGTCGAGCACCTCACCATGCGGTTCGGCGGTCTGGTTGCGGTCAACGATCTCACGTTCACCGCCGAACGCGGCCACATCACCGCGCTGATCGGGCCGAACGGCGCCGGCAAGACCACGGTGTTCAACTGCATCACTGGCTTCTATCAGCCGACCGAAGGCCGCATTGCGCTGCAATTCGGCGATCCGCGCATCTGGGATGAGCTTGAGGCGCTCACCGCGCGCGGCGGGCGCAGCCTGCAACGCGCCGGCGGCGCCCTGTTCCTGCTGGAACGCATGCCCGACTATCTGGTGACCCAGAAGGCGCGGGTGGCGCGCACCTTCCAGAACATCCGGCTGTTCCCCGGCATGACCGTGCTGGAAAATCTTTTGGTCGCGCAGCACAACCGCCTGATGCGCGCATCCGGCTTCAGCGTGCTCGGCGTTCTCGGTCTACCAATCTATGCGCAGGCCGAGCGCGCGGCCATCGAACAGGCGCGGTATTGGCTCGATCGCATCGGGCTGACCGAGCGCGCCGACGATCCGGCCGGCGACCTGCCCTATGGCGCGCAGCGGCGGCTGGAAATCGCGCGCGCCATGTGCACCGAGCCGGTGCTGCTCTGTCTCGACGAGCCGGCGGCCGGCCTCAATCCGCGCGAGAGCGCCGAACTCTGCCGCTACCTCGATATGATCCGTGATGAGCACGCGACCTCGATCCTGCTGATCGAGCACGACATGACCGTGGTGATGGAAATTTCCGACCACGTCGTGGTGCTCGACCACGGCGTGAAGATCGCCGACGGCGCGCCGGCAGTGGTGCGCGACGATCCGAAGGTGATCGGCGCCTATCTCGGCGTGGAGGACAAGGAGGTGGAGAAAGTCGAGGCGGAGGTCGGCCTGTGACCACCCCACTGCTCTATGCTCAACATTGTCGTTCCGGGGCGCGCCCGATCTCGGGCTTGCCTGAGATCGGATTTGAAATGGCCAAGTCGGCAATAGCCGACTTGGCGGGGCGCGAACCCGGAACCCATATCCCAGAACCCAAGATTGGGGCACGCGCACGCCATTTCGGAATGTCCTGGGGCTATGGATTCCGGGTCCGCGAGCTGCGCTCGCGTCCCGGAATGACTCCATACGGGGCATTGCCATGACTGCCCCGCTGCTCTCCGTGCAGGGCGTCGAGACCTATTACGGGGCCATCGCGGCGCTCAAGGGCGTCGATATGGAGGTCGCCGAGGGCGAGATCGTGGCGCTGATCGGCGCCAACGGCGCCGGCAAGTCCACGTTGATGATGACCATCTGCGGCAATCCGCGTGCCCGCGCCGGCCGCATCCTGTTCGCCGGCCGCGACATCACGCAGCTTGCGACCCATGACATCGCGCGCCTGCGGGTCGCGCAGGCGCCGGAAGGCCGCCGCATCTTCGCGCGCATGAGCGTGCTGGAGAATTTGCAGATGGGCGCCGCGGTCGACGACCGCATGCATTTCGACAAAAACCTCGCGCGCGTCTTTGCCTTGTTTCCCCGCCTGCAGGAACGGCTGCACCAGCGCGGTGGCACGCTGTCGGGCGGCGAGCAGCAGATGCTGGCGATCGCGCGCGCGTTGATGAGCAGCCCGCGGCTCCTGCTGCTCGACGAGCCTTCGCTCGGGCTTGCTCCGCTGGTGGCGCGGCAAATCTTCGACGCCATCAAGAAGCTCAACACCGACGAGAAGCTCACCGTATTCCTGGTCGAGCAGAACGCCTTTCATGCGCTCAAGCTGGCGCATCGCGGCTATGTCATGGTCAACGGCCGTATCACCATGAGCGGCAGCGGGGCGGAGTTGCTGCAGCGTCCGGAGGTGAAGGCGGCCTATCTGGAAGGCGGGAGGCACTAGCCATGGACTTCTCCCTTCCGGAACTTCTTTCCGACACCCGTTCGCTCACGGTATTTTTCCTGGTCACGGTGGCGATGGGCGGCGGCGCCGCCTGGCTCGCCGGGCGCGCGATCGCCGGCGCCTGGCGGCCGTGGTGGCATCTTGTCGGCTTCATGCTGCTGCTCGGCTTGGCCGTGCGCTTCATCCATTTTGCGTTGTTCGGCAGTAAGCTGTTGTCGTTGCACTATTATCTGGTGGATGCCGCGGCCTGCGTCGGCTTTGCGCTGCTCGGCTTCCGGCTGACGCGGGTCGGTCAAATGGTGGAGCGCTACAAATGGATCAACCGGCGCACGAGCCCGTTCGGCTGGCGCCGGCGCACTGCCGCCGCCGACAAGCCGGAAACCGGGTGACATTTCCGAGTTTTGCGGATTGAATTACCCGAACGAGGCCATTCGCGACCCAAAGCGGGCGTGGCGCGCCTCCTGCCTTTCTCAAGGGAGACATCTATGAAGAAGCTCATCACGCTCGGCCTTGCAGTCGGCGTCGGCCTGGCGTTCGCGGGCACCGCGACGGCGCAGATCCGGCTGGGCGTCGGCGGCCCGATGACCGGCGGCAGCGCTGCCTTCGGTGCACAGCTCCGGCAAGGCGTCGAGCAGGCGGTGGAAGACATCAACGCTGCCGGCGGCATCCTCGGCCAGAAAATCATCCTCTCGATCGGCGACGACCGCGCCGATCCGAAGGAAGGCGTCTCGGTCGCCAACAAGTTCGTCGGCGACGGCGTGAAATTCGTGGTCGGACATTTCAATTCCGGCATCACCATCCCCGCCTCCTCGGTCTATCAGGAGAACGGCATGCTGGTGATCACGCCGGCCGCCACCAATCCGCAGGTCACCGAGCGCGGCATGTGGAACGTGTTCCGCGTGTGCGGCCGCGACGATCAGCAGGGCGGCGTGGCCGGCGCCATCATCGCCGAGCGTTTCAAGGGCAAGCGCGTCGCCATCGTGCACGACAAGACCACCTACGGTCAGGGGTTGGCCGATGAAACGCGCAAGGCGATGGCCGCCAAGGGGCTAAAGGACGTGCTCTATGAGGGCGTCAACAAGGACGACAAGGACTTCACCGCATTGGTCTCCAAGATCAAGGCGGCGAATGCCGATCTGATCTATTGGGGCGGACTGCACGACACCGGCGGCATCATCGTGCGCCAGATGCGCGATCAGGGCGTTAAGGCGCCGCTGATGGGCGGCGACGGCATCACCGACGACGAGTTCGCCTCGATCGCCGGCCCCGGCGCCGAGGGCACGCTGATGACCTTCTCGCCCGATCCACGCACCAATCCCAAGAACAAGACGATCGTGGAGCTGTTCCGCAAGAAGCGCGGTTTCGAGCCGCAGGCCTATACGCTCTACAGCTATGCCTCGGTGCAGATCATCAAGCAGGCCGCCGATGAGGCCAAGTCGCTCGATCCCAAGCGGGTGGCGGCGGTGATCAATTCCGGCAAGACCTTCAGCACGGTGTTGGGCGACATCACCTTCGACAAGAAGGGCGACGTGTCGAACGACGGCTACGTCATCGACGGCCAGAAGAAGGACCGTTACGTGCTCTACGTCTGGAAGAAGGGCCCGGACGGCAAGATCAGCTATTTCGAAGAGCCGACAAAGTAACCTGACCGAACCGGCTCGTTGCAAAGTTCGTCATGCCCGGGCTGGTTGTTCAGCCCGGAGACATGACCGACACTCTCTCCGCGTCATGGCCGGGCTTGTCCCGGCCATCCACGTCTTTGATTCGACTCGCGATTTAAGACGTGGATGCCCGCGACAAGCGCGGGCATGACGAGTCAAACATCACGATCATTGATATTATCCGATCGTTGTCAGCACCGGGAAGGTTTCGATCAGCCAGGTGTTGAGCTGCGTGAAGAAGCCGGCCAGGAACGCCACCCCGGTCAACACCAGCAGGCCGCCCATCACCCGCTCCATGTGCACAAGATGTCTGCGGAAGCGGGCGAGGAACGCCGCGAACGGCTCGACTGCCAGCGCCGCGATGATGAACGGCACTCCCAAGCCGAGCGAATAGACCGCCAGCAGGCCGGCGCCCTTGGCCACGGTGGCTTCCGATGCCGCCACCGCCAGGATGGTCGCCAGGATCGGACCGATGCACGGCGTCCAGCCGAGCGCAAAGGCGAAACCCATCAGATAGGCGCCCCACAGCCCGACCGGTTTCTGCACCGTCAGCCGCGCCTGCCGGTTCAAGGCGGCGATCGGCGTCAGTCCAAGAAAGTGCAACCCCATCACGATGATGAAAATGCCGGCCACGATGCCGAGCTCATAAGAATAGAGCCGCATCAACCCGCCGATGGCGCTGGCGCCGGCGCCGAGCGCCACGAACACCGTGGAAAAACCCGCCACGAACAGCATGGCGGCAATGACCGTCGTGCGCCGGACACGCGGCTGCGGCTCGGTATCGGCCAGCCGCTCCAGCGAGGTGCCGGCGAGATAGACCAGATAGGGCGGCACCAGCGGCAGCACGCAGGGCGACAGAAAGCTGATCAGGCCCGCGGCCAGCGCGGCGAGGATGGAGACATCGGCAGCCATGGCAGCTTTTTACCTGAGCATGATCTTGTCCGAAAACCGGTTCCCACTTTTCGGGATCATGCTCTCGATGCGCCGCCGACGCGGCGATTGCAAGGCGGGAGGCACGCCGTCGCGGCGATGTGATCGCACCTGTCACGGCAGCCGCCACTGCCCTCCTCCCTTGCTGATGTCCGTTTCTGGAGAAGCGGAAGTCTTGTTGATGCGGCCAATACGACGCGAATGACCCTTAGCGGACGTGGGCTATCCATTCCTGCAATCGGCCGTGCGGCTGAATGATGAATTTTTCCATGTTTGTTTCCTGTCTTATCAATCGCGAACATCCTGCAAGAACCAATCGCCCGGAATCTCGGTGCCGAGTTTCTTCTCGCGCGCTTTATTGTACACCGCAGCGGCGACGCCTTCGAATTGCACCCCTATCGCGCCGACATTCAAGAAGAACGAGGTCTGGCGGTCGCTGGTCCGGCCCTTTTCCTTGCCGGCGATGAGGTCTACCAGGTGCGGCATGTTGATGATCTCGGGCGGCAGCGTCAGGCGTGGCACCAGCGCGCGTTCGTCCGGCTGACCTGCGACATAGCCGAGGAAACCGGCGCGGCAATAATCGGCTTCCTTGGGCAACTCTCCCAGGCGCGGCGTCGCCTCGCCGGCCCGCATCGCCACATCGACGATGCTGGGCAGGCTGCCCTCGATCTCGCTCGAGGTGAGATTGGTGACGTGCATGCCCGGCTCCAGCCATTCGTTGAAGAAGACGGGCTCGTTGGTCGAGGTACAGCACGACACGATGTGCACGCCGCGCACCGCCTCGCGTGCCGAAGCTGCGGGCTCCACCTCGATCCCGTGCAGCTGCGACATCTCGCGCGC
>JBKKAF010000062.1:0-7849 GCA_046714775.1 Xanthobacteraceae bacterium
GAACCTGCATGTGGGACTCCTTCGCGCATCATTTCGCACGCGTCATTATGCATTCGCAACCCGTGAATCCCAGCGAATGCTGCGTTTCTGTCGACGCTGATGAGGATAACGCACAGCGGCCATGATCGTTGCCTGCGACTAAGAGGCCCGCGTCCTGTTCCCAGCCAAAGCGTGTAAATTGTGTCCCGATTCTCCGCCCGCATGCGTCGCCAAAGGACGCACTAAGGGATGCACTAAGGTGATGTATTAAGGTGATGTATTAAGGTGATGCATGAAGCTGATGCCCGAAGATTTGAGACCATTTTAATGAGCGCGTTTGCCGCCCGCCTTGCGAAGCGTCAATTTGCCTTTGTGTGCGCGGCCGGCCTCGCGCTGCTGTTCGCCATGCCGGCGCCGGCGCTGGCCGATCCGGCGTTTCAGAAATGGCTGGAAGGAACCTGGCCGCAGGCGCAGAAGCTCGGCGTCTCGCGCGCCACTTTCAGCGCCGCCACCCATGGACTCCTACCCGACCTGTCGCTGCCCGATCTGGTCATTCCCGGCAAGCCGGATCGGCCGTCCGGCGCGCAGGCGGAATTCGTGCAGACGCCGGCGGCCTACGTTTCGGAATCGACGATTTCGCGCCTCGCCGAACGCGGCAAGCAGCTCGCCACCGACCACCGCGCAACGCTGGCCCGCATCGAGAAGCAATTCGGCGTGCCGCCCAATGTGATCCTGGCGATCTGGGGGCGCGAGACCGCATATGGCGGTTATCGGCTGCCGCACAATGCGGTGCGCGTGCTGGCGACCCAGGCCTATACCGGCCGCCGCAAGGACATGTTTCGCGAGGAATTCCTGCTGGCGCTGAAGATTCTGCAGGAAGGCCATATCAAGCTTGCCGACATGCGCTCGTCCTGGGCCGGCGCCATGGGGCTCACGCAATTCCTGCCGTCGGAATTCTACAAATATGCCGTCGATTTCGACGGCGACGGCCGTCGTGACATCTGGACCTCGGTGCCGGATGCGCTTGCCTCCGCCGCCCAGCAGCTGGCGGGCAAGGGCTGGCAGCGCGACAGCCGCTGGGCCTACGAGGTGCGCGTGCCGAAAGGCGTCGATTGCACCATCGCCGAGCCGTCGGTGACGCTGCCGCTGGAGGAATGGTTGCGGCGCGGCTATGTGCTGGCGCACGGCCGCCGCGCGAGCCCGAATGAGCTTCAACTACCGGCGTCGCTGCTGCTGCCCGAGGGCAGCCTTGGCCCGGCCTTTCTCACACTGCCGAACTACTACGTGATCAAGGCCTATAATTTTTCCGATCTCTATGTGCTGTTCGTCGGCCATCTCAGCGAGCGCATCGGAGATCCGCGCGGCTTCGAGACGCGCTGGAGCAAGACCGGGCAGTTGCGCAGCGCCGACGTGGAGAAGATGCAGCGCGGCCTCACCCAGCGCGGGCTGTACAAGGATAAGATCGACGGCAAGGCCGGGATGCAGACGCGCTCCGCGCTCGGCGCCTATCAGAAGGCCAACCGGCTGACGGTGGATTGCTGGCCGAGCGCGCCGGTGCTCGAACACATGCAGCGCGGCGCGCGCAATTGACTCTCAAATCCCTCCCCCTGAAAGGGGGAGGGTAGGGTGGGGGTGTTTGCAATGCCGTTGACCCCCACCCGATTTGCTTCGCAACATAGCCGATGCTTTGCATCGGCGTTCTTGGCGCTAAGAACGGCGGCTGAAAGCCGCCTTCGCTCCCCCTTGCAGGGGCAGGTAAGAGTGAAGCGGCAACGTGCTTCGATTCTTGTTCGCGCACGGCTCACGCGCAGTTCAAAAGCAAAGCCCGGCGGAGCAGCGGCGCCGCCGGGCTTGATGGTTCGGAATGCAGCGTGCTGCTTATTCGCAGACTTGTTACTCGCAGACTTGTTACTCGCAGACTTGCACGCGCGGGCGGATCCAGCGATAGCCGTTCCACACCGGCTCACCGGGTGCCCAGTAACAGTACGGTCCGGGCTGCTCTATATAGACCGGTTCGCCATAATAGCCCGGTCCGTAATAGTGCGGGCGGGCGAGGGTGCTGCCGATAATGGCGCCGCCGATGATTCCGCCGATGATCGCGGGGCCGACCCCGTGGTGGTGGTGGCGGCGCTGCGCGTCGGCATCGGTGGTGGACACCATCAGCGTTCCGGCGACGGTGGCACCCGCAAGCAGCATAGTCAGGGCCTTTTTCATCGAAGTCTCCTTCAGACAACGCGCCGGCACAGGCCAAGCGCGGACAGGCAATCTCGGGACGACCCAAAGTGAACGGTGATGATTAAGCGGAGCCTAATTTGTCGGAATTTGGGTGCATCCCAAGGCTCTCGACGGCAATGCCGCCGAGGGTGGGAAGGTTCCTGTTTTGGCCGTGAACAGGGACTGAACGCACGTGCCCGAATGCTGCCATGATTGCCGCGCGGGGCCGGCGTTGGCCGGCAGCGTTTCCCAGCGGCGTTGGTACGCCCGATGCACATCTGACTAGGGTGACAGCGGCCTTTGGGCTTGATCGCGCCGCCGCGTTCGGGCCACATCGCCGCTGTCAGGAGACAGCGATGCAAGACAAGGCACAATCCGCCGGTGAGCAGCAGACCCGAGACGGCGGCATGCTGTCGGCGCTCGATCTCGCGCGCCGCATCGAGGCGGGCGAGCTGTCGCCGGCGGCGGTCATCGAGCGATGCGCCGAAGCCATTGCCGCGCGCGAGGCCGAGATCGGCGCCTTTGTCGTGCACGACCTCGATGCCGCGCGCCGGGGGGCAGAATTGGCCAACCGGCACGCGCCGCTGCATGGGCTGCCGGTCGGGGTGAAGGATATTTTCGACACTTTCGATTTCCCGACCGAATACGGCTCGCCGATCTATGCCGGGCACCGGCCGAAATCCGATGCGTCGGTCGTAGCGCTGACGCGCCGCGCCGGCGGCGTCGTGCTGGGCAAGACCGTCACCACCGAATTCGCCATTCTCAATCCCGCCGGCACCCGCAACCCGCATAATCCGGCGCACACGCCGGGCGGCTCCTCGTCGGGCTCGGCCGCTGCGGTCGCCGCCGGCATGTTGCCGATCGCCTTCGGCACCCAGACCGCCGGCTCGACCATCCGCCCGGCGGCCTTTTGCGGCGTTGCCGGCTTCAAGCCGTCGTTCCGCCTGTTGCCGACGGTCGGGGTGAAATGCGTGTCCTGGTCGCTCGACACGATCGGGCTGTTCGCCGCCGGCGTCGCCGATGTGGCCTTCGCCGCCGCGGCGATTTCCGGCCGC
This sequence comes from Xanthobacteraceae bacterium, assembly GCA_046714775.1. GTDB lineage: Bacteria > Pseudomonadota > Alphaproteobacteria > Rhizobiales > Xanthobacteraceae > VAZQ01. The sequence goes on from JBKKAF010000062.1 coordinate 3,249, forward strand.
GATCTGCGCGTGGAGCCAAAGCCGGATGCCGCGCCGGCGATCGCGCTGGTGCGCACGCATCTGTGGCCGGAGGCGAGCGACGACATGCAGGCGGCGGTGGAGTGGGCGGCGCGCGCGGCCGGCTCCGCCGGCGCCCGCGTGACGGAGATCAACCTGCCACCGATCTTCGAAGAGGCCTTTCGTGCGCAGATCACCATTCAGGAATACGAGGCCTTCCGCGCGCTGGCGTTTGAGTTCGACCATCATCGCGACCGGCTGAGCGCGCTGCTGCGTGGCAATATGGAGAAGGCCGCCGCCATCGACGCCGCCGCCTACGACGAGGCCCGCCGCACCACGCGGCGCGCGCGCCAGGCCTTCGTCGAATTGATGGCGGACACCGACGCCATTCTCACGCCGTCGGCGCCGGGAGCCGCGCCGCTTGGATTGGGCGCCACCGGCAATCCGATGTTCAACCGGTTGTGGACGCTGCTCGGCGCGCCCTGCATCAACGTGCCGGGGCTCACCGATCCGGCGGGCTTGCCGCTCGGCGTGCAGATTGTCGGCCGCTTTGCCCGCGACAAAGCGGCGCTGCAGGCGGCAGCCTTCCTGCAAGAGGCCCTCGCGCGCGGCTAAAGCCATCTGCGCACATGTATTATTTTGTCTGCTTGCGCCGATTGCAGGTCCGAAAACGCACGCGCAAACGGCATCGCAAGCAATGTCGCAATAGCCCATTGCGCGTTGTTATGCATTCCGAAATAGAATTTTTGCTCGAAGTTTCAGCATCTTGGCAACGCACATCTGACATTGAATACGATTCGCCGCGGCCTTTGCGGCAGCGCAATACATTTGTCATTTGGCCATGTCGGTGACTCTGATAAGATCGATTCACTTCAACAAGGAGGGAGCACTTTAGTGGACCTTGCCTTGAAGCTGAATGCGCTGGCGGTGTTCGCTGTGTTTGTATTCGTTAGTGCGGTTTTGTTGGGCGTGTTTTGAGTTGCGTATAGCCATCGCCGGCCAAGCAAAAACCGTCTCGCAAGAGCGGACAGTTTCACACCGGAGCGGAAACGCTCCGGTGTTTTGTTTTTGCTTCTCCTTGCATCCCATCTCTCTCTCTCGTCATTCCGGGGCGCACGCGCAGTGTGCGAACGCGGAATCCATAATCACTGGCCGTGGTTATGGATTCCGGCTCTCGCCGCCAATGCGGCTCGGCCGGAATGACGAACGAGAATCGTGTGAAGAGCTCGAAGTCGGATAAACCGAATCATGCATTGATCGAAGCCGAATTATCCTGTTTCGTCCCATAGCCTAATCCCTGCATGCCCATGTCCGAACAGCTCGTAAACCCTCTGCCGCCGTCGGAGCGGATCGAGCCGCTCGATATTTTGCGCGGCCTCGCTCTGTTCGGCGTGATGGCGATCAATCTGGTCTATGGATTTCGTGTTTCGCCGCTGCGTACATTTACGCTGGAGCCGCTAACCGATCTGCCGGTTTCTTTTTTAGACCAGGTGTTCGATGGCGTGCTTTTCATGCTGTTTACGGGAAAAGCCGTCACCATCTTCTCGCTCTTATTCGGCGTAGGTCTGGCGATTCAGGCCGAGCGGCTGGCCCGGACCGGGCGGCCGGTGGTGCTGCTGCTGCACCGGCTGCTGGTGCTGCTGGCCATCGGGCTCGCGCATATGTTGCTGATTTGGATCGGCGATATCCTGGCCTTGTACGCGGTCGCCGGTCTCGTGGCGCTGCCGTTCCTGTTCGTGTCTCGCCGGCTGCTTGCAGGCGCGGCCGGGTTTTTTCTGGCAGTCAATTTTACGATGGCGCTGGTGCAGCTCCACCCGTTTCCGGATACGGAATGGCTCAAGAGCCACCTCTCCGAGGCGGACCGGATCTATGGATCAGGCTGCTTCCTGGAGGTGCTGGCGCTGCGGGTCCGTGAACTGTCGTATTTCATACCGTCGCAGCTTGTCGGCCTGCCACGGACCGTGGCGCTGTTTTTATTAGGCGCGCTGGTCTGGCGCTCTGGCATTCTGCAGCAGGCGCTGAGCAACCGGCGGCTATTCAAACGCGCCGCGTGGATTGGCATTGTCACGGGCTTTGGGTTGCCCGTTGCCCTCGTAGCGGCTGCCGAACTGGGGCAGGTTCCGATGTCCGGCATCCTGCTGGCGACGGACCTGTCCGCGCTTGCTTTGGCCTTTGGCTACAGCGCCGGCATCATCCTGATCTCCAGCGGGCCGCGCGCACAAAAGCTGGTGGCATGGGCGGCGCCGGTCGGGCGCATGGCCTTCACCAATTATCTCACGCAGTCCGTGATCTTTTCTTTTGTCTTTTACGGTTACGGTCTCGGGCTGTTCAATCGCACGGGCGTGGCGGCGGCGCTGGCGCTCGGCATTGCCGTCTACGCGATGCAGGCCATGGTGAGCGCTTGGTGGCTGCGCCGCCATCGCTTCGGCCCGGTCGAATGGGTCTGGCGCACGGCGATGTATGGAACGCGGCAGCGGTGGAGAGTGGCTGTGGCGAGCGGGGCGTAGGCTGTAGCCTGTAGGATTGGTTGAGCGCAGCGAAACCCATCACTCGCTTCTGCTACGACCGTGCATGCGATGGGTTTCGCTACGCTCAACCCATCCTATGCCAACTACTCCGCCGCCGTGCGCGCCGCCGCCAGCGGATCGTAGTTGAGGATCGGCGCCAGCCATTTCTCTGCTTCCGTCACGCTCCAGCCATTGCGCCGCGCATAGTCCTCGACCTGATCGCGCTCGATCTTGCCGATGCCGAAGTAATGGCTGTCCGGATGGCTGAAATAAAGTCCGCTCACCGCGGCGCCCGGCCACATCGCAAAGCTCTCGGTCAGCTGCACGCCGATATCGCTGACGCCTTCGAGCAGGCTGAACAGCGTGCCCTTCTCGGTATGGTCGGGCTGCGCCGGATAGCCGGGGGCAGGGCGGATGCCGCGATATTTTTCGGCGATCAGGTCGGCGCTGCTTAGTCCCTCGTCCGGCGCATAGGCCCAGAATTCCTGGCGCGCGCGCTGGTGCAGGCGCTCGGCAAAGGCTTCCGCCAGGCGGTCGGCCAGCGCCTTGACCATGATCGCGGAATAATCGTCATTCGCCTTCTTGAAGCGCTCCGCCACTTCGTCCTCGCCGATGCCGGCGGTGACCACGAAGGCGCCGACATAATCGGCAAGCTTGCTGGCGCGCGGCGCCACGAAATCCGCAAGCGCCACATTGGAGCGGCCCTCGCGGCGGCTGAGCTGCTGGCGCAGCGTATGCAGCACCGAGATCGGCTGCGCGCGCTGCTCGTCGCCATAGACCAGAATATCGTCGCCGTCGGCATTGGCCGGCCAGAAGCCGACCACGGCGGCCGCCTTCAGCCAGCGCTCGTCGACGATCTTTTTCAGCATCGCGCGGGCGTCGGCGTAGAGGCTGCGCGCCGCCTCGCCGACCTTGGCGTCTTCGAGAATGGCGGGGAATTTTCCGGCCAGTTCCCAGGTCTGGAAGAACGGCGTCCAGTCGATGTACTCGACCAGTTCGCTCAGCGGATAGTCGTCCAGCACCCGCGTGCCGATGAAGCTCGGCTTCGGCGGCACATAATTGGCCCAATCCGGCTTGGGTGCATTGGCGCGCGCGGCTTTCAGCGACAGCCGCTGCTTGTTCTCCTCGGCGCGCGCGTGCGCAGCGGCGATCTTGGCATATTCGGCGCGGATATCGGCGACGTAAGCCGGGCGCGCCTGCGCCGACATCAAGCTGCCCGCCACGCCGACCGCGCGGCTGGCGTCGTTGACATACACGGTCTGGCCGCGCCGGTAGTTCGGGTGAATCTTCACCGCGGTATGCACGCGACTGGTGGTGGCGCCGCCGATCAACAGCGGCAGGTCGAGCCCTTGGCGCTCCATCTCGGCCGCCACATGGCACATTTCGTCAAGCGAGGGCGTGATCAGGCCGGACAGGCCGATGATGTCGGCGCCTTCGGCCTTGGCAACTTCCAGAATCTTCGCCGCCGGCACCATGACGCCGAGATCGACCACTTCGTAATTGTTGCACTGGAGCACGACGCCGACGATGTTCTTGCCGATGTCGTGCACGTCGCCCTTGACGGTCGCCATCACGATCTTGCCGTTCGAGCTCCTTCCGACCAGCCCCTTGTCCTTCTTCTCCTGCTCCATGAAGGGCATGAGATAGGCCACCGCCTGCTTCATCACCCGCGCCGACTTGACCACCTGCGGCAGGAACATCTTGCCGGAGCCGAACAGGTCGCCGACCACGTTCATGCCGTCCATCAGCGGGCCTTCGATGACATGCAGCGGACGCTCGGCGCTCTGCCGCGCTTCCTCGGTGTCGGCGTCGATGAAATCGGTGATGCCGTGCACCAGCGCATGCGACAGCCGCTTGCCCACCGGCCATTCACGCCAGGCGAGGTCGGCCTCTTTCTTTTCCTTGCCGGCGCCGCCGCGATAGCGCTCGGCCAGCGCCAGCAGCCGCTCGGAGGCGTCGGGGCGGCGGTTGAGCACCACGTCCTCGCAGGCCTCGCGCAATTCCGCATCGAGATCGTCGTACAGCACCATCTGTCCGGCATTGACGATGCCCATATCCATGCCGGCCTTGATGGCGTGATAGAGGAACACCGAATGC
>JBKKAF010000063.1:0-4039 GCA_046714775.1 Xanthobacteraceae bacterium
CGCTCTGCTGCTATCGTTGAGCACGGATGTGGTCGCCTCGCTCGTCCCACTGCCTGAGGCGGTAGTTCGCTTGCTGCACTGGCACTGGCCGTAAACTAGAGGGAGAGTGCTAATACCCTGCCGCCAAAGCGCCGCGGGTGCGGTTGTCAGCGGCGCCCACGAAGCCTTGCGGCGTGACCAGAATGGAATTCGCCGCGGTGCGCGGCGGGCCTTCCACCACTTTGTGGCCGCGCTGTTCCAGCGCCCGTATCAGATCGTGCGACAACCCGCGCTCGGCGGCAACTTGGTCGGGGGACCATTGATGATGCAGCCGCAGCGATTGCACCGCTTCGGCGATCGGCATTTTTCGATCGATCACATTGGTCACGACCTGCAGCACCGTGGTGATGATGCGGCTGCCGCCCGGCGAACCGGTGACCAGATAGGGCTTGCCGTTCTTCAGAACGATGGTCGGCGTCATCGACGACAGCGGCCGCTTGCCCGGGCCGGGCGCATTGGCATCGCCGCCAAGGAGGCCATAGGCATTGGGCGCGCCCGGCTTGGCGGCGAAATCGTCCAACTCGTTGTTGAGCAGAATGCCGGTGCCGTCGGCGACCAAGCCGAGGCCGTAGGAAAAATTCAGCGTATAGGTGTTGGCGACGGCGTTGCCGAAGCGGTCGACCACCGAGAAATGCGTGGTGTTGTCGCCTTCGCGCCGGAGCGCGGCGAACGGGCGGATCTCTTCCGCCGGCCGCGCGCGCTTGCGATCGATCTTGCTGCGCAGGCGGGCGGCGTAGCTCTTGGACATGAGCTGCGCCAGCGGCGCGCGCACGGTCGCCGGATCGCCGAGGAAAACGGCGCGGTCGGCATAAGCGAACTTCATTGCCTCGATCGTCACATGCGCACGCGTTGCGTCGTCGAGCGCGCCGAGCGGAAAGCCTTCCAGGATGTTCAGCATTTCGATCAGCAGCACGCCGCCGGATGATGACGGCGGCATCGATACGATCTCATGGCCGCGATAGCGCCCGCGCACGGGCTGGCGGATAAGCGGCCGGTATTGCTTCAAATCGTCAACCGACATCAGTCCGCCGGCGGCACGCACCGCGGCGGCGATCTTTTCGGCGATCGGCCCGCGATAAAATGCGTCCGGGCCATCGCGCGCGATCGTCTCCAGCGTATCGGCCAGGTCGCTCTGCACCAGCTGTGCGACCGGCTTCAGCCAATTTTCCGGCATCAGGAAAATCTTGCGGCTGGCCTCCCAGCGCCGCAGCCGATCGCGCACTTGCTTGAGCGAGTCGGCGATGTCGCCCTCCACCGGAATGCCGTTGCGGGCGAGCGGGATCGACGGCGCAATCAATTGCGCCAGCGTGAACCGGCCCGAGCCGTAGCGTGCATGCGCCAGCGCCAGCCCGGCCACGGTGCCCGGCACGCCCACCGCCAGCCCGCTGTCGCGTGACTTTTTTGGATCGGCATCGCCTTTCTCGTCAAGGAACACATCGCGCGTGGTGGCGGCCGGCGCGCTCTCGCGATAGTCGATGGCGATGTTGCGTTTCCCGCGCGCGAGATGGATCACCATATAGCCGCCGCCGCCGAGATTGCCGGCGCGCGGATAGGTCACCGCCAGCGCAAAGCCGGTGGCCACCGCGGCGTCCACCGCGTTGCCGCCCTTTTGGAGAATCTCCACCCCGATCCGGGCGGCGTGGCTTTCCTGCGCCACCACCATGCCGTGGCGGGCCGTGACTGGCGCGATGCTTCCGATGCTGCCGGGATTGTCCGCCCCCGGCTGCGCCCAGGCGAGCGGCGCCGCCAGCAGCGCAAGGGCGGATAGCGCTATGCGACTGGCGCTGAGCATGGCCGGAATGGATATGAAATGCACAGTTGTGTCAATCACTTAAGGATGAGCAACCCGCAGCACTTTAATTCGACCGCCGCCCCTCGACGCCGCCCTGCGGATCGGAAAAACTCAAGGACGGCGCGCTTGCGAATATCCTGCCCGGCAAGGACCCACCATGGCCCCAGAGCTTCTTGCCGGCAGCGACGACCGCCCGGCGCAGGCACTTGTCACCGCGGCAGGTGACGTCCTCCGTGCGACCCGCGCCGACATTCCGCCGGACTTCATCGCGGAGCTGTTTTCGCGCGCCGCGCCCGAAGACATCCTGCGCTATCAGCCGCGCGATCTGGCGGCGCTAGCGGAAAGCGCCTGGTCGTTCCTATCGGAGCCGCGCCAGCCCGGCACCGCCAAAATCCGTTTCGCACTTCCCGCCGCGACCGCCGCCGACCAGCGCCTCGCGGACATCACCGTGCTCGAAATCGTCAACGACGACATGCCGTTTCTGCTCGATTCGGTGATGAGCGAACTATCCGAGCGCAATCTCAATATCCGCCTTGTCGCGCATCCGGTGTTCGCGGTCGAGCGCGACGGCACGGGCGCGCTGACCGCCTGGAAGCCGGCCGGGCGGGCCGCCGCCGGCGCGCGCGAAAGCTTCATCCACATTCATGTCGAGCGCATCGACGACGAGACTCGCCGCGGCGACGTCGTGCGCTCGATCGCGCCGGCGCTCGACGACGTGCGGGTGGCGGTACAGGACTGGCAGCCGATGAAGGCGCGGGTCAACGAGGTCATTGCCGAGCTGAAAGCCCATCCGCCGCCGCTGCCGGTCACCGAAATCGCCGAGGCGGTGCAGTTCCTGGAATGGCTGGTTGCCGATAATTTCACCTTCCTCGGTGTGCGCGACTACGTGCTCACCAGCAAACAGCAAGGTCTCGATCCGATCATGGAGAACGCGCTCGGGGTGATGCGCGATCCCGATATGCGCGTATTGCGGCGCCGCCGGGCTCCGCTGGATTTCACGCCCGAGATCATGGCGTTCCTGGAGGAGCCGAAGCTGTTGATCGCGACCAAGTCCGCGGTACGCTCGCGCGTGCACCGGCGCGTCTATATGGACTATGTCGGCGTCAAGCGCTTCGACAGCCAGGGCCGGCTCGCCGGCGAATTCCGTATCGTCGGCCTGTTCACTTCCACCGCCTATACCGGCTGGGCGCGGGCCATCCCGTATCTGCGCCGCAAGATCGCGGCGGTCACCGCGCGCGCCGGGTTCGATCCGGAAGGCCATTCCGGCAAGGCGCTGGTCAATGTGCTGGAGAGCTATCCGCGCGACGAACTGTTCCAGATCGACGAAGACACGCTGTATCGCTTCGCGCTCATCATCCTGCAGCTCGACGAGCGGCCGCGTGTGCGGGTCTTGCCGCGCCGCGACCGCTTCGATCGTTTCGTCTCGCTCATCGTCTATGTGCCGCGGGACCGCTATGACAGCAAGGCGCGCATCGCGATCGGCGACTATCTTGCCGCCGTCTACAAGGGGCATGTCAGCGCGTTCTATCCGTTCTTTCCGGAAGGACCGCTGGTGCGCGTGCATTACATCATCGGGCGACGCGAGGGCGAGACGCCGGATCCCGATCGCGCGGAGCTCGAGCGCGCGGTCGAGGCGATCGTGCGCACCTGGGCCGACGATTTCGCCGATGCGCTGATGGCGGTGCAGGAGCCGGCGAAGGCGCGCGCGCTGTTCGAGCGCTACCGCGACGCCTTCTCGGTCGGCTACCGCGAAGCCTACCCGCCCGCCACCGCGGTGGCCGACATCCGTCTGATGGAGGGCCTGTCGCCGCCGCGTCCGCTCGGGGTCGATTTCCATCGGCTGCGCGGCGGCGCGCCGTCCTGTGCCGGGCTGAAAGTGTGGAGCTTCGGCCGCCCGATCCCGCTCTCCGAACGCGTGCCGGTGCTGGAGAATATGGGCTTCAAGGTGGTCGACGAGCGCACTTACGAAATCGTGCGGCAGGCGGCGGGCGAGCCGAGCGTCTGGCTGCATGACATGGTGCTGGAGCACGCCGAAGGCCGGCCGCTCGATCTGTACGACAGCAAGCCGCGCCTGGAAGCCGCTTTCCTGATGGTGATGAGCGGTGTTGCCGAGAGCGACGGCTACAACGCGTTGGTGCTGGCCGCCGGACTGATGTGGCGCGAGGTCGCGCTCGTCCGCACGCTGTCGCGCTTCCTGCGGCAGATCCG
>JBKKAF010000064.1:0-8620 GCA_046714775.1 Xanthobacteraceae bacterium
CCTGATTTCTCGGGCCTTTGATTCTCGGAAGCGTTGGACAAAGGAACCCTTTCGCATTGGCTCTGCTCGCTGTCATAGAGTGGCGACGGCAATCAGCCAATTCAAGGATTCGCGACTGGCGCCGGACTTGAATAATCACCAGACTTGCCGTATTCGCCAGTAACGCCTTACTCCCAGCCATGCCCAACCCGCATCTAGGACAGCGCGCAACGCCGGGACAGGTCTTCCGCAGCCGTCTGCCGATTGCCCTCGTGGTCGCGGCAGGTCTCGCGCTCACAGTGGTCGTATTTTATCCCGGCTACATGACCAACGACGCCAGTTACGTCTACCAATTCATGCAGGAATGGCGTTTCGGTGATTGGCAATCGCCGATCATGAGCATCCTCTGGCGGCTCCTTGATCCGGTCGCACCCGGCCCGGGCAGCATGTTCCTGCTGATCGGAACCTTGTACTGGCTCGCTTTCGGCCTGCTGGCGCTCGCCGTGGCGCGCCACTCGCGTCGGCTCGGATTTGCCGTGCCACTGCTCGCGCTGATGCCGTCGGCTTTCATGCTGCTCGGCATGATCTGGCGCGACGTTCTGTCCGGCGTGGTCTGGCTGCTGGCCGCCACCAGCGTCTACGCCGTCGCAGCGCGGCCGGCCGGCATCCGCCTGCCCGTGCAGATGCTGGCGCTCGCGCTGGTGGCGCTCGGTATCCTACTGCGACCCAATGCCATCGTCGCCGCGCCGCTGCTCGCCGGCTATGTCCTCTGGCCCGAGCGTTTTGTCTGGAAACGAGCGGCGATCGTTTTCATTCCGGCAGTCGTGGCCGGCTATGCGCTCCTGCATCTCGTCTACTACATCGCGCTCGACGTGAAGCGCGAGCACCCGCTGCATTCGCTGTTGGTGTTCGATCTCGGCGGCATCACCTATGTCACCGGCCAGAACCAGTTTCCGGTGTCATGGAGCGCGGACGAGACGGCTCTACTCACCAGCAAGTGCTACGACCCGGCGCGCTGGGACACCTATTGGACCATCGAGCCATGCCGCTTTGTCATGCAGCGACTGGAACGAAAGGATGACATGGTGTTCGGCACGCCGCGGCTGGTCGATGCCTGGGCGGGCGCGGTGGTCGCGCACCCGCTGGCTTATCTCGCGCACCGCGCAAGCTATATGTGGACATTTCTCGCCGGATCGAACCTCACGCTCGAGCTCTATCACGCCAACGATCCCGGCAAGACGCCGCTGGCGCAGAATCCGCGTTTCCAGGCGCTGCTGGCGCTGCACGAGGCGCTCAAGTCGACCGTGCTGTTCCGGCCGGGCTTTTGGCTGCTGCTTGGCGGCGCGGTCTGCGCCCTTGCCTGGCCGGCGCGCACGACGCCGTCGGGCGCGTTCGCTATCGGCGTCTGCGGCTCGGCAGTGCTCTACGTGCTGACATTTTTCGTGACCGGCGTCGCCAGCGATTTCCGCTATGCCTATTGGTGCGTGCTGGCGACGCTCGCCGGCGCGGTCACCGCTTTTGTCGCGCGCCGGGATCCGTCAGCCGGGCGGTAACAGACCGCCGCTTCGCAGAATCTTTTGGTTCTCGATCAGGCGCATAAAGACGCCGCGCGACTCTGCAAGGATACTCTCGACAATGGCCTGGCCCAACTCGGGAGACGCGCCGGACGGATCGCCGATCAGGCCGCCCCGCGCCAGCCGCGGATCGTCGCTGCGCCACGGCCAGCTCACCCCGCGATCGAAGATCAAGGCCCGGATGGTGGCCCCGTCGGGCGGATGCTCGAAGGCTTTGATGGCATCGCGGCGCACGCGTTCGGGCGCGATCGCCAGCATCAGCGAGGTTTCGCTGCGCCCACCGTGGACATCGGCGGCCGTCGCGCCGGTTGCCGCCTTGGTCAGATCGAAGGGATGGATGACGCAGGCATTGATGGCGAAGTCGGCTCGCAGCTCGTGCAGGAAATTGTCCAGAAAGCCGCGATTGCCGCCATGGCCGTTGATGATGGCGAGATTGCGTGCCGGCAGCGCCTGCACGATGTCGGCCGCCATGTTCCGCAGCAAGGCATGGAAGTCTCGGATGGACAGGTTCTGCGTACCCGGCGCCCAATCGTGCTCGTGCGACAGCCCGACCGGCACCACCGGCAGCGGCCAGAGATCGAACTCATCTCCCCAGTGCTCGACGATGAGCCGGGTCAGCTCTTGTGCGACGATCACATCGGTGTCGAGCGGCAGGTGCGCGCCATGCTGCTCGGTCGCCCCGAGCGGCAGGCAAAGGATCGACGTTTCGGTGAGTTGCCCGGCCATGCCGGGCGACGCGAGGTCTGCGACCGGCAGGCTGGCGGACCGGCGTGCCATAAAGACGATGGCTAGCCGCCCGTGATCATGCGCATCAGCACACGATCCCGGCGCACAAAGTGATGATAGAGCGCGGCGCCCACATGCATCACCACCAGAACGGCGAGCGTGATGCCGACTGCCCGATGCACGGCGAACAACTGATCCGACAGCGCGCGGTTAGCCGGCCAGATTTGCGGCATGTTGAACAGGCCGAACACCGAGACCGGGGCCGGATAGGCCGAGGTGGCGATCCAGCCGAGGAACGGTTGAATGAGCAGCAGGATATAAAGCGCCCAATGATTGGCATGCGCCACGAACCGCTGCAGCGCCGGAATGTCGGCAGGCAGCGGCGCCGGCGGATGGGTGAGCCGGTAGATCAGCCGCACGATGATAATGGGAACGAGCACGGCGCCGACCGCCTTGTGCAGATTGTACAGCCGCTCCTGCCAGGCGCCACCCCACTCATAGGCGATGATGACGCCGACCGGGATCATGATCAGTACAAGAACGGCGGTGAGCCAGTGCAGCACGCGCGCGGTCACGGTGTAGGCCGGCGGCGCCATCCCGTAGGCGGAAGAAGTCATTGTGCTGGTCATGCGAACCCCCCATTTCGCCGAGCGTCACGGCGTCTGCTTGTCTCCGACCGCCTCGCCGTCGGCGAGCACCGCCAACAGGTGATCGAACTTGTGCCCGGCGCGCGTCGCCTTGGCGGTAAGGTAGCGGCGGTTGTCGGCGTTGACCGGTCCATGCAGCGGAATTTGCCCCGCCACCTCGATCCCCGCTCCCACCAGACCATCGACCTTGGCGGGGTTGTTCGTCAATAGTCGCACGCGCGGACAGCCGAGTATCTGCAACATGCGTACCGCCACGCCATAGTCGCGCTCGTCGTCGTCGAAACCAAGCGCGGTATTGGCGTCGAGCGTGTCGAAGCCGGCGTCCTGCAGGCGGTAGGTGCGCATCTTGTTGGCAAGCCCGAGCCCCCTTCCCTCCTGCTCAAGATAAAGGATAATGCCGCCGCCTTCTTTTTCCAAACGGCTGATCGACAGCCGCAGCTGGTCGCCGCAGTCGCAGCGCCGCGAGCCGAACACATCGCCGGTCAGGCAGGCCGAGTGCAGGCGCACCGGCACCGGCTTGGCAAAATCCGGCGCGCCGAGGATGACGGCAACCGAATTGCCGCCGATGCTGTCACGGAAGATCACAAAGCGCGCCGGCAGGCCGCCATTGAGCGGAATGTTGGCCTCGGTGACGATGGCGAGCGAGCGCGTCGCCGCCTCGCGGAAACCGGCCACTGCATCGGCCGACACCCGCATCGGCGGTGGATCGCACGCCACAAAACTCCCGGCCGCGACTTGCGCGACCAGCAAAGCCGGGAGCCGCTGGGCGAGCTTGGCGAGCTCGATCGCGGCCGTCGCGATGCTGCCGGCCGGGACCCCATTGAGGCCGTGGTCGCCCCGGGCGTCGGCAACGAATGACAGGATGGCCGCCGCATCGTCCTCCTCGCCGACCGTGAGGCCGAGCGGCCCGGCGGCGGCGAGGCCGAGCGCGCGGGCGCGGCGGGCGCTGATCACCAGGTGCGGACGCACCGGCGCACACAGCCGCCGGAACGAGGCCAGCAGTTCATCGGTGATGCCTTCGGCCGGCAATATGATGAAATGTTCGCCAGCGCCGGTCATGACGACCGGCCGGCCTGAGCGGAATTCGGCAAGGGCACGCTCGACCGCAATTTGCTCAGGCCTTCCGAACAAATCGGAAAGCCCGCTATTCAAGTCCGACACAAACGACTCCCCGCACATTATGCCACCCGGGGTAAAACCCCGAGGTGCCGCCGGTTGTTCCGCAGGAAAGCGGACGTCAACCGCCATTTCCAGGCGCTATCTCACCTCATATCATGTCATGATGACGACCGGACCGAAAGAACAGGCAAAAAATCTAGGCGGGAGCACGGCGACGGTCTTCAGTACGGAATCATGGTCCGGCGTTCCCCAGGCGTTCCGGCAAGCCAATCGGTCGCTATCGGCGCCATGGCAAGAGCTGTTCGGCCCGTTGCGCCAGGGTCTCGCCGATAACATGGTCGTGGTCGGGCAGTTCGGCCAGTCGATCGATGCCCGCATCGCCACGGAAAGCGGTGATTCCAAATATATTAACGGCCCCGATGGCCTCGCCCATCTGCACCGGCTGCGGGCGTTGGTCGATGCGGTCTTGGTCGGGGTCGGCACAGCGGTGGCAGACGATCCGCAGCTCACCGTGCGGCACGTCGAAGGCCCCAATCCAGCACGCATTGTCCTCGATCCCAGGGGCCGGTTGCCGCAAGACGCACGGCTGTTGGCGGCGGACGGGGTGCGCCGTCTGGTCATCACCGGCGAGCAAACGCGCGCCGGCTTTCCGGCCGGCGTCGAGGTGGTTCCGCTCCCTGCACCGGGCGGCCATATCGCGCCGGCGGAGATCCTTCGCGCGCTTGCGCAACGCGGCCTGCGCCGGATTCTGATCGAGGGCGGTGCCGACACGGTCTCGCGCTTTATCGCTGCCGGCTGCCTCGACCGCCTGCATGTGGTGATCGCCCCCATTATCATTGGTACTGGGCCATCAAGCGTGCGACTGCCCCCGGTCTCCAGCATGGCGCAGGTGCTGCGCGCCCCCATGCGTACGCATATTCTCGGCGACGAAGTTTTGCTCGACTGCGATCTGTCGGCTCAACGGGTGGCGATCGGCGCGGAAAATATATCGACATGACCCACCCGCAAACGCGAGCGGCCGGCCGCCAACACCTCGCGCCGCCGTTTCAACCAAGCGGTTACGGGTTCGGCCGGTAGCTCGCCGAGCTCACGAACGGCCTCGGCCCAGCCGGAAAAAATTTCGGCCTGGATGGCGCTGTCGCTTTCACCGAACTCCCAATCCGATCTGCCTTGCACCACGCTGCAGCCGACCCGCGCCAAAGTGTCGGAGGCATATTTGAACGCGTCCGGACCGAGCGCCGGGCCGAAGCCCTTGTTACCGCGCTGATGGCGGTTAACCGCAGCAACAATCTCCCGGTCGAACGGCTCCGCCGGATCGAGCTCCGCCCGGCCGTCATAGCTGAGTGCGGCATAGAACGGCAGCCGCCGCGCCGCGGTCTCCACGACAAGGCGCTCGAGCCATTCGGCGGAAACCAGATCTAGCAGCGCCGACATGGTGACCAGATCGAGCGGTCCGTCGAGCGCAACTTCGAGATCGCGGCCGATGTCGATGGCGCGCGCCTCCACCGTCACTTCCGGCGGGCGTCCGAGCACCGCCGCCTGCGCCAGCAATCCAAGATCGTTGTCCACTAGCCGCCAATGCTGCACTGGCGGCAGCCGCGCGCCGAGCGCGCGCACGGTCGCGCCGGTGCCGCAGGCCAGATCGACGATCGCGATCGACCGCCGCCCGCGGAATGCCTCCGCCAGCGCATCGAGCACTGCGATATTGCGCGCCTTGGCGTCATAGGGCTCGCGCAGCGCAAGCCAGTTGGCGGAAAAGCCGCTCATGCAAACCGCTCCAGCACGCGCGCGAACAGCAGCGCGGAATCCCGCCAGCTCGGCAGCGAGCCTGCCGCCTTGCGGGCGCCCTCGGCGAGTGCGTCCCGTCGGCTGCGATCTGTGATCAAGGGTCGCAATGCCGCGGCGAGCGCATCGGCGTCGTCGGGAGGCACCAGCACCCCGGCGCCTTGCGGCACCGTATCGGGAATGGCGCCCGCGGTTGTTCCCACCACCGGCACGCCATGCGCCAACGCCTCCGCATAGGCCATGCCGTAGCCTTCGAAGCGCGAGGCGAGAACGAACAGATCGGCCGATGCATAGAGCGATGGGAGTTGCTCGGGCGCAACCGCGCCGGTGAAGCTGATGCGATCGCCGAGATGCAGGCGCGCGATCTCGGCGTCGAGCCGGCGCGTGGTGTCCGGGCTGCGCTCGCGCTCGCCGACAATGACCAGGCGCCACGACAGATCGGCAAGTTTGCCGAGTGCCGTAATCAAAACGTCGTAGCCCTTGCGCGGGATGACCGTGCCGACCGCCAGCAGCGTCACCGGGCCGGCACCGGTGCGCGGCTGATGAGCGGCGCGATCGGTGCCGGGCACCACCACGGTCAGCCGATCCGCCGGCACATCGAAATCCTTCGCCAAGAGCCGGGCGGTCGCCGGACTGGTGGTGATCACATGGTTGGCATGAGCGAGCGCGCGCCGTTCGCTGGCACAGAGTGCCGCGGCCTCGATCGCGCTCAGGCCGGTTTCCAGCCCGAGCGGATGATGCACCAGCCCCACCAGCGGACAGCGGCGGCGCACGGCTTCGGCTGCGTCGGGCAGCACGCCGAGGGCAAGGCCGTCGATTACGACGGGGTTGCTGTCCGGCAGCGCAGCCAGACGCTTACTGGCCTCGACCAGCACCGGCGCGGATGGAAACGGAAAGTCGTCGCCGAGGTCGAGCACGTCGATCTGCCAGCCAAGCGTGCCGAGTTCGGAAATAATCCGCCGGTCATAGCCGTAGCCGCCGGTCGGTGTTGCAAGATCGCCCGGCACCGCGAACACGGCGCGCTTCACCACAACGGCGCCTCGTACCACGCGCGGGCGGACGGCGATTCCAGCACGGTGACGCGGATCGAAGCGAGCTCGCGGCCGTCGCGGCCGAGCGCACCGGCGCGCGCCGCCTCCGCCAGCTGGTCGAACACATAGCGGGTGACGAACTCGGTCGTGGTGTTGGTGCCGTTGAACTGCGGCAGATCGTCGAGATTGCGATAATTAAGCGGAGCGAGCGCCGCTTTCAGCGCCTCATGGGCGCGGCCGATATCGACCACGATGCCGTTGGCATCGAGTGCGTCGGCGAGAAAAGCCGCGCGCACCACGAAGGTCGCGCCATGCAGACGTTGCGCGGGACCGAACACGTCTCCGCGGAACGAATGCGCGATCATGATCTGGTCGGAAACCTCGACGGCGAACACAACAAACCTCCCGGTCAGGACGCAGGATATTGGATGACCGGACAGCGCGCATCGTCCGATCCGAGAAGACCGGGCAGTTGCTCCGGCAGTTGGCCGAACGGCACCGGCGGCGCGAGCAGCGCATCGAGCGCCGGATCGTTGAGCAGCGACAATGCGGCTTGCAGCCGCCTGCCGGGTGTCCAGCGCGAGCGGTGCGAGGGCGCCACCCGTCCGACCTGGCTTGCCACCAGACGCAGGCGGCGGCTGTGAAACACATCGCCCAGCGGAACCGCGACGTCGCCTTCGCCATACCAGCTCAGCTCCACGACAGCCGCCTCCTCGCCCGCGAGCCGCAGCGCGGTCGCGAGACCGGCGGCGGAGCCGCTTGCATGGAACACCAGATCGCATTCCGCCGGCGCCTGCTCGGGCGTCGCAAATCTGGCGCCGAGGGCGCGCGCGAGATCGGCACGCGCCGGCGCGGTGTCGACCACCGTGACATGGGCGCCGGGCAGCCGGCTGCAGAGATAGGCCACCAGCAACCCCACCGCCCCGCCGCCGACCACAGCAATGCGATCGGCCGGACCGGGTGCGCCGTCCCACACGGCGTTCAACGCCGTCTCCGTACTGGCGGCGAGCACGGCGCGCGCCGGCGGCACGTCGTCGGGCACAAAAAAGGCGGCTTCCGCCGGCAGGTTGAACAGGGTTTGGTGTGGATGCAACGCGAATACCGTGCGGCCAACGAGCGATGCCGGTCCGGCTTCGATCCGTCCTACGGCGGCGTAGCCATATTTAACCGGAAACGGAAAGCCGCCGTCCATCAGCGGCGCGCGCATGCGGCGATGTTCGCTCTGCGGCACCCGGCCGTTGAGCACCAGCCGCTCGCTGCCTCGGCTGATGCCGCTGAACAGCGCCCGCACCTGCAGCGCATTCGCACCCGGCGGCGCCACCGATTCCTCGCGCAGCTCGGCGCGCCCGGGGCCGGTGTACCAGAGCGCCTCGCACCGGCTCGGTTGATCACTCGTCACATGCAAACCCGTGATTGGACTAGCCATTGGGCTACCGCTATATCCCTAAGCGCACGGAAACACACGCGAAACTCTGATGCTTGAACGGTCTTTCAGCGACCAAGCCGCCTCCCCCGCGCACGCCGCCGCCGCGCTTACCCGGCGGCGGGTGCTGTTTTTCACCCTGGTCGGGCTATCGATCGCCGGCCTGTTGTGGCTGGTGGCGGTGGCGCTTTCGGTCGGCTGCTTGGGCGCCGTCGATGCCGTGCTGTTGGCGCTGTTCGCGGTGACGCTGCCGTGGACCGTGATCGGATTCTGGAACGCCACCATCGGCTTCGTGATCATGCGTCTGGCGCGCGATCCGGTGGCCGTGGTCATGCC
>JBKKAF010000065.1:0-9792 GCA_046714775.1 Xanthobacteraceae bacterium
TCAGCCGGTCGATGCACTCGGTCAATTGCTCGCCACACAGCCGATCGTTCAGGCCGTTGCTCAATTCCGCGCGCGCATATTCCAACAGCCGCAGCAGGGCGGAAGGGCTGGCTTCCGGCCACTCGACACCGGCGCCGGCGTCAGACTGCGCAATGTCATGCTGCCGCTGCAGCCGGGAAATACACCGCTCGATCAGGGCGGCGCAGGTTTGATCGGCATAGTGCCGCACCGACTCCCTTGCCGAAAGCAGCAGCTGCAGCACTCCCAAGACGTCCGCCTGGGAGCCGTCGAATTGGATCGATTGCGTGTTCCGGCAATGCCTCGGCCCGTACTTCATACCGCCTCCAGCACCCACAGCATTGGAGATAGTATTGGGCGCTGAAAGGCTGGGGGCGACAACTAGGCTATCGCCTAGGGCTAAGAGGCCTTGGCGTCGCCTTTGAGCAGCAAAACGAGCCGTCGCCAGAATACCTTGGCCATCAAGGAGAAACCCGAGATCGGCTGCGCAGGAGGCACGCCCGCCGGGGGCAGCGCCGCGGACGGCGCGGCCGACATGCCGGCGGCCAGCTGGGACTTCAAGGCACCGGCGAATTGCTCCATCAGCTGGGCAGCGGTGGCCTGGATCATGCCGACGCCGCGGCCATACTGTGCGACCGCCCCCGACAGGGTCAGATCGGTGTGTACCAGCACTTTGGAGCCGGTACCGGCCGCCTGTAGCTGGAACGTGGAAACGGCATTGGCGCCGCCGCGGCCCTTGGAATCGCTGCCCTGCGCCTTGACCCGCGCTTTATATGACTGATTGTCGATCTCCTCGAACTTGACCAATCCGGCAAAGGCAAGCGACACCGGGCCGAGCCGCACCGAGATCTTCCCTTTGTAGGTCGTGCTGTCGATCACCTCGGTCAGCTCCGCGCCGGGCATGCACGGCGCGATCCGCGGAATATCCATGAGGACCGCCCACGCCTCCGCCGGGGGCAACGGCACCTCGAAGGAACTATCGAATTGCATCCAATCCCTCCGTGCTCATTCTCGCCGGACGTTCATGCCGGTCCAAGCCGCTGCCAGATCCACCGCGCGCAGGCAAACAGGCGTTCGTCCTGGTATCGCGGCGCAACCAGTTGGATTCCAACCGGCAGACCGTTCGGTCCGCGATGGGTCGGCAATGACATGCTCGGCACGTAGAGCACGGTCCAGAACTGCTGGAATGCCGGGTCTCCGGTATAGCGGAGGCCGGTAAGCGCCTCGCCCTTGACGCAGGGCGAGATCACCGCATCGACATCGTCGAGCGCTCGGTCGATCTGAGCGCGGCAATGCTCGCCGAGGCGCAAGGCCGCGATATAGTCTTCGTGCTTGGTCTGATAGCCAAGGCGAATGCGGTCGCCCAACACCTTGCTGATGCGATCGCTGTGAGCCGCCCATTCCGCCGCCATGGATTTCGAACGCTCGTAGTTGTTGATGGTTTCGCGCGCCGCGTGATAGAGCCGCGAGAACTCTTCCGGCAACACGATCTCGCGCACCGGCGCGCCCGCCACGGCGAGGCGCTTGGCGGCATCTTCGACCGCATCCACGGTCGCCGGATCCGCGCTCTCCCAAAGTGGCGTGCGGCAAAAGCCAAGCCGCGGCGGAGAGTCGAGCGTAAGCAGCGCGGGCGCCTTTCCGATGAGAACCGCGGTGATCAACTCGACGTCGTCAATGGTGCGCGCGAGCAGCCCGATGGTATCGAGCGTCTCGGCCGCGAACTTGATGCCCGTACGATTGATCAGATTGAACGTCGGCTTGTATCCGACGGTGCCGCAATAGGAAGCGGGACGCAGAATAGAACCGCCGGTCTGGGTGCCGAATGCCGCTGGTACCATGAAATCGGCAACCGCGGCGGCCGATCCGCTCGATGAGCCGCCCGGTGTGCGCGCGGGATCGTGTGGATTGGTCGTCGGCCCCGGAAACATGCCGGCGAATTCCGCGGTGACGGTCTTGCCCAGGATGACCGCGCCGGCGGCGCGGACCAGTGCGACACAGGCTGCATCGCAGGCGGCGCGGTGGCCCTGGTAGATCGGCGATCCCATCTGCGTCGGCAGGTCGATGGTGTCGATGATGTCTTTGACGCCGATCGGAACGCCATGCAGCGGTCCGCGGACGGGACCGCGGTCAAGGTCGCGCGCCTGTTGCAGCGCGAGCGCGGGATCGATGCTGGCCCAGGCTTGCACGGTGCCGTCGCGCTCCTCGATGCGGGCGAGGCAGTCGTGAACCACGGCCTCCACCGTAATCTCCCCCGCAGCGACGCGGCGGGCGATCTCGGTCGCTGAGATTTCGTTGAGGCGCTCCACTTTTTTGGCGGCAGCCTTGGCCGGACTCGATGTCACGATACGGCCTCCTGCGGCGTCGCTTGGGCCTTCAATTCACACCAGCGCGGGCGGCCGAGGTGCCGGCGACCTTGCCGAATACCGCACCGGAAATAAGTCCCGAGCCGCCGGGATAATTGAAATAGAAAATGCCGCCCACCAGCTCCCCCGCCGCATAAAGTCCGGGGATCGGCTGATGGTCGGTGTTCAGCACCGCCCCGTCGGTATTGATACGCAGACCGCCGAACGTGAAGGTGATGCCGCAGGTCACCGCATAGCCTTCGTACGGCGGCTGGTCGATGGTGTTCGCCCAGTTGCTCTTGTCGATGGCAAGGCCTTCGGTGCGACGGCCGTCCTTGACGTTCGGATTGAACGGAATGTCGCGACGCACTGCGGCGTTCCATTCCTTGATGGTCTTGACGAACTGCTCGGCGTTGACGCCGTCGAGCTTCTTCGCCAGCTCCTCGATGGTGTCGGCAGTGACCTTGGTGATCTGGCGGATCTTGTACTCGTCGCGCTGCAGGTGCTTCACCTTCTGGTCAAAAATCTGCCAGGCGAACTGGTTCGGCTGCTCCAGGATCACCCGGCCATATTTGGCATAGGTGTAGTTGCGGAAATCGGCCCCTTCATCGACAAAGCGCTTGCCGGTGGCGTTGACCATGATCGCGAACGGATAAGAGTGCTTCTGGAACTGGTCGCCGACCGCGAGATCGCCGAATTCCGGCGCATTCATCTCCCAGCCGACCGCGTGGCAGCCCGACCAGTTGCCGCGCGGACTGGCGCCGATCTCCAACGCCATGCGGATGCCGTCGCCGGTGTTGAAGCGCGTGCCACGCACTTTGGCCAAATCCCAGCCCGGACCCAGATAGCGGGTGCGCCATTCAGGGTTGGCCTCGAACCCGCCGGAGGCGAGCACGACGGATTTTCCGCGCAGCTCGCGGATTTTTCCGTCCTGGCGTACACGCACGCCCTGCACGCGCATGCCGTCATAGAGCAGATCGAGCGCGCGGGTGCGATAGAGAATTTCGATTCCTTGCTTCTTCGCCGCCTCGGTCAGCATGTTGACCAGACCGGGGCCGCCGCCGACCGATTCCACCGTCAGGCCGCCCCAGAATTTGAACTTGCCGTCGATCTTGAAAGCTTGGCGGCCATAGATTGGGATGAAGCGAATGCCTTTGTCGCGCATCCAGCACAACGTATCGAAGCTCCTGGTGACCATCAGTTCCACTAGATCGGGATCGGCGCGATGCTGCGTGACCTGGGCCATATCGTCAAAGAACTGGTCCTGGGTGTAGGTGCCGAAATCGGTGGTATCGATTTCCGCCTGGGTGAGATCGGGGATCAGGGTCTTGATGTCGTCGATGCCGTTGTAAACCACGCGAATGGAGCCGGCGGTGAACCGGCTGTTACCGCCGGATTCATCCTCGGGCGCGGCTTCCAGCATCAGGACCGAAGCGCCTTGCTCGCGCGCCGCCAGCGCCGCGCAAAAGGCGGCATTGCCGGCGCCGACCACGATGACATCAGGCTCTTGCATCACAGGCTCACCTTTCACGAAGACACCACGCGCCATTCGATCGTCTCACCGCCGCGATAGATCAGCGCGCGCTCGTCTGGGCCGTCGACCTTGATCTCCTCCGGCGCAGTCCAGGACGATTTCTCAAGGGTGATCGTTTCGGCGTTGGGGAGAAGTTTGTAGTGCCGGGGGCCATTGAGCGAGGCGAAGGCTTCGAGCTTGTCGAGGGCGTTTTCCTCCTCGAATACCTTGGCATAGGTTTCGATCGCGACCGGCGCGTTGAACAGGCCCGGAATGCCGTTGACGGCAAGTTTCCTTGCAACCGGATGCGGGGCGGAATCGGTGCCGAGGAAGTAGCAAGCCTCGCCCGAGGTCGCCGCTTTGCGTAACGCTGCGCGATCCTTGGCGGTCTTGATGACGGGCATGCAGTACATGTACGGCTTCAGCCCCCAGCCGAGCCAGTCGGTGCGCGTCAACACCATATGATAGGGCGTGATGGTGCCGCCGACCTGCGGCGCCGCGCTACGCACAAAATCGACGCCGTCCTTGGACGACAGGTGCTCCAGGATCATGCGCAGGCTCGGAAACTGCTTCACCCATTTCGACAGGTAGCGCTCGATGAACCTGGCCTCACGGTCGAAAATGTCGACCTCGCGATCGACGTCCTCGCCATGCATCAGGAACGGCATGCCGATCTTCTCCATGCGCTCCAGCACCCGCATGATCTTGCCGTAGTCAGTGACGCCGCCGGCCGAATTGGTGGTGGCATTGGCCGGATAGAGCTTCACGCCGGTGAACACGCCCTCGCGAAATCCGCGCTCCACATCGTCGGGATCGGTATCGTCGGTCAGATAGCAGGTGATCAGCGGCGTGAAGGTGGAGCCCGCCGGCAGCGCGGCCATCACCCGCTCGCGATAGGCGACGCCGTCGGCGGTCGTCCGCACCGGCGGGATCAGGTTCGGCATCAGGATGGCGCGACCGAAATTTTTGGCGGTGAACGGCAGCACTGCCTTGAGCATGGCGCCGTCGCGCACATGCAGGTGCCAGTCGTCGGGTTTGCGGATGGTGATCCGTGTGGTCATGGCCCTGCCCGGCGGGCCAGGACGGCCCGCAGCCGCCTTACACTAGCCGATGGGGGCGGCCGCCGCAGCGAAGGTTTCAGCCGGCTTTTCGTGGATCATCGCGCCGGTGAGATCGGCGACCCGCGCGAAGCCGCGCTTGGCGCACCATTGCTCCAGCCCGTCGATGATGGCGATCATGCCGGTCGGATTGCGGAAGGTTAGGTAACCGATCATCACCGCGCTGGCGCCCGCCAGCATGTACTCCACGACATCCTCCACCTTGATGATGCCGCCGCAGCCGATGATCGGGATCTTCACCGCATTCGAGCATTGATGGACCATGCGCAGAATGATCGGCTTGATGCCGGGCCCGGAAATCCCGCCATAGCCGTTGCCGATGGCCGGACGGAAGGTTTCGGTATTGATCTTCAGGCCGAGCAGCGTGTTGGAAATGGTGAGCGCGTCGGCGCCTCCTTTTTCGGCGGCCTTGGCCACCAAGTCGATTTCACCGGCATTGGGCGACAGCTTGGCCCAGAGCGGCTTGTCGGTCGCCGCACGCACGCGGCGCACGATCTCATAGGTGTGATCTTCGTGCAGCGCGAAATTGCCGCCGCCCGGTTCGCGGGTCGGGCAGGAAATGTTCATCTCGATGACGTCGACCTCCGGCAGGCTCACTTCCCGCGCCATCGCGGCGAAATCATCGGCGGTAGTGGCCGTGATATTGGCGACAATCGGCGGCTCATAGCGTGCATAGTCAGGTAGCTGATGCTCCAGGAAATACTTGATGCCCTTACCCGGCAGGCCGATCGAGTTGATCATGCCGCCTTCCAGCTCGGCGACGCGCGGCGGCGGGTTGCCGATGCGGTAGTCCCGCGAGACCGTCTTGGTGACCAGCGCGCCCAGCCGGTTGATGTCCATCACCCGGGCGATCTCGGTGGAGAATGCGCCCGAGGCTGGCATGACCGGATTCTTGAGCGTGACGCTCCCGATCCTGACCGACATGTCTACCATCCGAGTGCCTCCTGTAGATCGAACACCGGGCCGTCGATGCAGACCCGGCGCAGTTCTTTTTTACCGTCGACCTCGAAGGTACGCACGCACACGTAACAGGGCCCCAGTCCGCAGGCCATGATCTGCTCCATCGCCACCTGGCCCGGAATGCCATGCTGCTTGCCGAGCCGCTTCATCAACTGCATGAGCCGATTGGACCCGCAGGTGTAGAACGCATCGGCGCGGCCTTCGGCGATCAGCTTGTTCAGAATGGCTTCGACGTTCTCGACCGCGCTGGTGCCGTCGGTGTCGAGCACCGGAATGACCTCGCCGACCTTCTCGAACAGATCGGCCGCCATGGCGAATTCGGCGCTGCGCGCGCTCAGAATGGCGGTGACGCCGGTGCAGTTGTCACCAGCAAGTTGCGAGATCGGCGCCATGGTGGCGAGGCCGACGCCGCGCCCGAGCACCACGATGTTCTTCCATTCCGGCCGCAGCGTGAAGCCGACGCCCAACGGTCCGACCATGTTGAGCTGCGCGCCGGGCAGCGATGTCGCGAGCCCGCGCGTGCCGCGGCCGACGCATTTGTAGAGGAACTCGACCCGGCTATTGGCGCGGTCGATTCGGTAGACACTCTGCGGACGCCGCAGCCACAACTCTCCGACATCGGGCGACGGGCAGAGCAGGTTGAAGAACTGTCCGGGCTTGACGGCCAGCGCCTTGGGCGACGCCTCGACAATGAGATGCTTGTATTCGCTGTTGATCCATTCGTGCGAGACGATCGGGCACAGCGTTTCTTCCAGGGGAATGTGTGCCTCGGCCGGGGAGGGCACGCTTTTCCCGACCACGAAAGGCGCCGAGGCAAAGGGTTCGGCTTGCATGCGGCTTAGGCCTGTTTTGACTGTCCCGGCTAACTTAGCGACCCCTGTCCCAAAATCAATATTTTTTCCAATTTTTAAACACAGCGTATTTTTCCAGTGAATTCAATCATTTGAACCTAGACGGCGTTGCCGGTCGATCAGGTCGCGCATCAAGCGCACGGCGGCGGGTCCTTTGATCGCCCGGTGCCACAGGTCCTTGGCCATCCTCTCGTGCAGCGCCAGGGCTTCCGGTGCTGAGGTGATCATCGCCACGCCCACGCGGATATTGGGCTGCTCGCCGAGGCGGAACGGACTGAGCGCCAGGACATGCCGGTCCGGCTGCCGGAAAATCTGGAAGCTGGCATGGGGCAGGGTGTCCGGCACGATGCCGATCTGCACGCCGATCGGCTCGTCCGCCATCAGCCCGGTAAAGTGCTCGGCTTCCGCACGGGCCAGTTCCCGCCGCGCCGCGCGCGCCTTGTCCGGCAGATCGAAGCGGCCGACCAAGCCGTTGCGCAGGAAATGCTCCATTTCCGAGGCGGCGATCAGATTGACGATTCCCGGTTTGCGCTTGCGGTAGCTTTCCTTGCGCTGGCGCAACACCGCCATGACGTCGTCGACCTGTTCGAGCGCGCGCTTGCGACCGTCCATCTCGTCCGGGACGCTTTCGCGCAGGATTTCCTCCAGTGTGGCGTCGAAGGCGTCCGAGGCGAGCAGATAAGAGATCGGGCCCGCCAGCACGATGATGTGCTCGGAGGTTTCTTCGATCTGACGCATGCGCTCGAAATAGCTGACCGCCGATCCGATATATTCAACGCCGACGCCGAGTAACGTCGGTACCGAAACACCGAGCAATTCGGCGAGTTTTTCCAGGGTTTCGATCTTCGCCAGCTCGCCCTTCTCGAAGCGGTAGAGGGCGGTTCGCGAAATGCCGAGACGGTTGGCGATCTCATCCGCGCTCAACCCGGAGCCGAGGCGGAACGCCTTCAGCCGGTTTCCGATGTCGTCAAAACGAACGGCCATGACAGGTTCTCACACCGCACGAGTTTTGGCAGTAGCGATTTTCGCCACGATGTCCGCCGGCGTCACCGGCATTTGGCCGAGGCACACGCCAAAAGGCGACAGCGCATCCTCGACGGCCGAGATGATGGCGGCCGGAGTGGGCAGCGTGCCGGCCTCGCCGACACCCTTGATGCCGAGCGGGTTCAGCGGCGTCGGCGATTCCCGATGCAGAAGTCCAACGCGCGGCATTTCGGTCGCGGTCAACAGCAGATAGTCGGCGAGATTGGTGGTGAGCGGCTGGCCGTCGGGGCCGAACTCCATGCGCTCGAACAGCGCATTGCCGATGCCATGGGCGACCCCGCCGAGAATCTGTCCTTCGACGATCATCGGGTGGATCACCCGGCCGCAATCATGCGCCAAAATGAAATTGAGAATGGTCACCGCGCCGGTGTCGATATCGACCTCGACTTCGGCGACCGCCGTTCCGTTGGAATAGGTCATGTCGTCGATGATGACATGCTCGGTCGCCTCCATCCCGGGCGCAACACCGCCGGGCAGATAGAAACCCGGTGACCCCATGGTCGCGCGCGCCACGTCGGCGAAGCTGACCTTGAGGTCCGGTGCCCCTTTCACGTGGATTTGGCCGTTTTCGATTTCGAGATCCTGTTCCGAGGCTTCGAGCAGATGACCGGCAACGAATAGCGCCTTCTCGCGCACCTTCATCGCCGCGCGATGCGCCGAGGAACCGGCCAGCACCGCCTGCCGGCTGTTGAAGCCGCCAAGGCCGAGCACGGTGGCGGCGCTGTCGCCGGTGGTCACGGTCATATTGCTCATCTGCCCGCCGAACTGCTCGGCGACGATCTGCGCCAGCATGGTCTTGGTGCTCTGCCCCATGGCGGCCGCGCCCGAATAGATGTGGATCTTTCCGGACGGCGCGATCCGCACGGTGACCGGCTCGAACGGTCCGCGGCCGGTGCCTTCCACAAAATTGGCGAGCCCGATGCCGAGATAGCGGCCTTGCTGGCGCGCCGCCTGTTGGCGCGCGGGAAAGCCGTCCCAACCCGCCCGCTCGAGCGCCATCCCCTGGCAGGCGGGATAGTCGCCGCTGTCGAGCACCACCTGCATGCCGCCGCGGGTTTTAAGCGGGGTCGCATAGGGCATCTTGTCGGCCGGCACCAGATTGCGCCGGCGCACTTCGGCGCGATCGAGCTTGAGCTCGCGGGCCACCCGGTCCAACAGGCGTTCCATCACGAACACGCCCTGCGGCTGTCCGGCGCCACGCACCGGCGTTACCGGCACCTTGTTGGTAAGAGCGAGCTTCACGTTCAGCCGAAAGGCCGGCACCTGATAGCACAGCGTCAGCGCCGAGCCCGATCCATAGGGCACGTTGACGCCGCGCGCCGTATAGGCGCCATGGTCATGGATCAACGCGCCGCGCACTCCGCGGATGCGGGCATCGCGATCGACCGCGATCTCGACCTCCCAATATTGATCGCGCTCCTGCGTGGTGGCGACGAAATGTTCGCGGCGGTCCTCGATCCATTTCACCGGGCGGCCGAGCGTGAGCGCCGCAATCGCGATCGAGACGTCTTCCGGATAGAACACCAGTTTCGGACCGAAGCCGCCGCCGACGTCCGGCGCCAGCACGCGCACCTGGTTTTCGTCGCGGCCGAGCAGGTCGCACAGCATGCGCATGGACACATGCGGCGTCTGCGTCGAGCTCCAGACCGTGAGCCGATCTTCGACCGCATCATGGGCGGCCAGCACGCCGCGGCATTCGATCGAGTGGCTGCCGCCGCGATGCTGCCAAAGCGATTCCCGAAACACATATGCGGCGCCGTTAAACGCCGCGTCGAGATCGCCAAATTCCATGTTGAATTCGGCAACCAGATTGTGCGGGGCGCCGCGATGCGCCTTGGGGGCGCCGGCTCCCAAGGCGGCCTTGCAATCGACGGCGGCCGGCAAGGGCTCGTAATCGATATCGACCAGGACGGCGGCGTCCTCGGCGATATAACGATTGTCGGCGA
>JBKKAF010000066.1:0-7221 GCA_046714775.1 Xanthobacteraceae bacterium
GGTCGAGCACCGCCGCCTGGGTGGCCCGGTACTGCGCGTCGCTCATCGAAGACATCGACAGCTGGCCCATCGCCATCAGCCGGTCGAGCGCCTCGTACCAGTCCGGCACGCTGTGGGCGCCGATGACGGTGGTGGCATATTTCGGATACACAGTCATTTCACGTTCCCAAAATTGCGGCCGGCGCTCCTAACACCTTACGGGTGTGGCGGAAAGGGGTTCCGATAATCCCTCGGCATGCGTCAAAAGGTAAAGGGAAGAAACGAGGATCCGCTCTGTCCGCTTCCGTACAGACAGCGCGAACAAAGCTGGTGCGGACGGCCGGACTTGAACCGGCACGGGGTTGCCCCCAAGGGATTTTAAGTCCCTTGCGTCTACCATTTCGCCACGTCCGCGCCGGTCGCTTCTAGAGCGAAATCGCTGATGTTGAAATGTTGAATAGTGATTTCGCTCTAGAAATCTGCCTGCGCATGATCTTATCCGAAAAGTCTGCAACTTTTCGGGATCATGCGCTCGCACCTGCGGCACGCCGCCCGAAAGCCGGACGCTTATTCGCTCCCTGGCTTGATCGGCGGCTGGAAGGCCAGGCCAGTGTCCCAGGGAAAGAAGATCCAGGTATCCTGGGACACTTCGGTGATGAACGTATCCACCAGGGGCCGCCCGAGCGGCTTGGCATAAACCGCGGCGAAATGCGCCTCCGGCAAGAGGTCGCGCACCATCTTGGCGGTCTTGCCGGTGTCCACCAGGTCGTCGACGATCAGCACGCCCTTGCCGCGTCCGCCGCCGGCTGAGGCGACATCCGCCGCCACGGTCTTCAGCACCCGCAGCTCGCTCTGGGTGACGTGCTGGTAGCTGGAGACGCAGACCGTCTCGATCACCTGGATGCCGAGCTCCCGCGCGATGATCGCCGCCGGCACGAGGCCGCCGCGGGTGATGCAGACCATGGCCGCGAACGGACCGGCACCGGCCAGCCGCCAGGCCAGCGCGCGCGAGTCACGATGGAACTGGTCCCAGGAGACCGGAAAGATTTTTTCCGGGCTCGGCTGCGGTGGCGGCTGCGGGTCCACACGTCACCGCATGTCGAGCACGAAGTCGAAGCGCGCGCCGAGCGCATTGTTGTCGGCCTGCGCCACTTTCATCAGCAGTTCGGGGCGATAGAGCCCGTCGCGCTTGTTGGCCGCCTCGTCGGCGGGAAAATACAGCTGCGTTGTGAGCAGCGGGCGCCCGCCGTTCACGACCTTGACGTGATAATGGCGCGTGCGTCCGGGATAGAGCGCGGGCTGAATGGTGCGGAAGCGATAGCGGCCCTGCGCGTCGGTCAGCACATGGCCGCGACCGCGGTTGCCGCGATTGTCGTAGTCGCCCTTGTCGTCGGCATGCCAGAGATCGACCAGCGCGCGCGCCACCGGCTTGCAGGCGCGCGTGAGCACGAAGCCGGAAAGCTCGATCGTGCGCCCGCCGAGACCGGGCTCGCGCAGGTCGGCGCGCTCCGGCGAGCGCGCCTTGTAGAACGGCCCCTCGGTCTGCGCGCGCGTCGGCTCGTGGGCGTCCTTGCATTCCGGCGTGGGCGTAAGCTCCTGCGCCGCCGCGAGGTCGGCGAAACTCGCGGCCGCCGCCGCCAACGCGGTCGCGATCAGGAAACGCCGGCGGCTGTGCTCATCGTGGGTGGACATTCGAACGCTCCTGAGATCGGCCCCGCGCGAGCAGTCTAGCATCGGCCGCGCGAGACAGCCATCACGAGGGCGTCAGCGCCGCGGGCCGGACAGGGCTATTACGCTTCGCAGCTACGCCCGCGCGTGCACGCGCGACAGCATCTCCTTGACCGCCTTGACCGCGGCGGCGAGCTTGCCGCCGTCGCGCGCGCGCAACACCACATTGGTATTGGGCCCGCGCTGCTCGTCGAAGAAGGGATAGCTGCCGATCGCCACCTCGGGATGTGCCTTGGCGATCTCGGCGAGCGGCGTGCCGATGTCGCCCTCGCGCGCGTCGGCGCGCACGGTCTCCGACAGCATGCGCACGCCGGGCTTCAGCTTCGGCGCCACCTCGTCGAGCATGGCCTGCATGATGGTGGGCACCCCCGCCATCACGATGACATTGCCGATCCAGAACCCGGGCGCCGCGGATACCTTGTTGAGCACGAGGTCAGCGCCGGCGGGAATCCGCGTCATGCGCAGCCGCGCTTCGTTCAGCTCGGAGCCGGTCGCCGCCAGCCGATCATGCAGGATTTTCACCGCGCGAGGGTCGTAGTCGATCGGCACGCCGAACGCCTTGGCGATGCTCTCGGCGGTGATGTCGTCATGGGTCGGACCGATGCCGCCGGTTGTGAATACGTAGTTGTGGGTGGCGCGCAACGCATTGACCGCGCCGACAATGGCATCCTCGTCGTCGCCGACAATGCGCACTTCCTTAAGATCGATGCCGAGCGCGGTAAGATATTCGGCGAGGTAGCCGACGTTCTTGTCCTTGGTGCGGCCGGAGAGGATTTCGTCGCCGATCACCAGCAAGGCTGCAGTGATGACTTCGGTCTTGGGCGGCGGATCGGCTTTGGTCATGCGTTTGCGGCCGCGGCGCGGCCTCTCCTTCCCCGCCTTTATACCCGAGGGAGCCGGGCCGCGGTCAATCGACCGCGACCGGCCCGCCGTCCTCCGCGAGCGTTTCTTCCGGAAAGGTCGGATAGACCTTGGCCACCCGGCCCATCTGCTGCGCCAGCGCCAGCACGGTGTCGACGGTCGGGGTCTGCACGTCCACCAGCCGGCCCAGTTCCTGCACCACGGTGAGCAGCGCGTCGAGTTCCAGCGGCCGGAGATACAAGCTGCCGCTCCGCTGATGATCGGAGCGGCAAACCGCCCAAAAACCCGGCAGCAACCCCTGCGATGCCGGGGAATAGGCCCCATCCCCGCGAAAGATTTTATTGGCGCGCGGCTTGCAGCTATCATTCCCGCAGGCCGCCCCGCGCCTTAGAGCATGATCCTGAAAAGTGGGAACCGGTTTTCGGAAAAGATCATGCTCAAACAAAAAGCTAGACCATGATCCGATTCAATTTAATGGGATAACGGTCTAGCAGGCCGCGGATGAGGCGTGACGTGGTGGCATTCGACGAGATGAAAGGCGCCGACGGGACCCTGCGTCCCGCCTATGGCGAATTGTCGCGCTGGCTCGGGGAGCTGCCCGCCGATGTCCTCGAATACCGGCGGCGCGAGGCGGAGTTGCTGTTTCGGCGCGCGGGCATCACCTTCGCGGTCTATGGCGAGGCCGAGGCGCAGGAGCGGCTTATTCCGTTCGACGTGCTGCCGCGCATTTTGACCTCGGCCGAATGGGATCTCCTGCGGCGCGGCCTTGAGCAGCGCGTCAAGGCGCTCAATCTCTACAGCCACGACGTCTACGGCCGGCGCGAGATTCTCAAGGCCGGCGTGGTGCCAGAAGACCTGATATTTCAGAACCCGGTGTTTCGGCCGGAGATGAACGGCCAGAAAGTGCCGCACGATATCTATGTTCATGTCACCGGCATCGACATCGTGCGGGTCGGGCCGGAAACCTTCTATGTGCTGGAAGATAATGCCCGCACGCCGTCCGGCGTCTCCTACATGCTGGAGAACCGGGAAATCATGCTGCGGCTGTTTCCGGAATTGTTCGCGCGCCACCGCATCGCGCCGGTGGAGAACTATCCCGACGAACTGCTGGCGACCTTGAAGTCGGTCGCACCTTCCACCACCACCGCCGATCCGACCGTGG
Source organism: Xanthobacteraceae bacterium (assembly GCA_046714775.1). Taxonomy (GTDB): domain Bacteria; phylum Pseudomonadota; class Alphaproteobacteria; order Rhizobiales; family Xanthobacteraceae; genus VAZQ01. Next base: position 3,731 of record JBKKAF010000066.1, read on the forward strand.
TGCTGCTGACGCCCGGCGTGTTCAATTCCGCCTATTACGAGCACTCGTTCCTGGCCGACAAGCTCGGCGTCGAACTGGTCGAAGGCCGCGACTTGTTCGTCAAGGACGAGATCGTGTTCATGCGCACTACCGAAGGGCCCAAGCGCGTCGACGTGGTCTACCGGCGCATCGACGACGATTTTCTAGATCCGCTGGCCTTCCGCCCGGATTCCGCGCTCGGCGTGCCGGGGCTGATGTCGGCCTACCAGGCAGGCAACGTCACGCTCGCCAATGCGGTCGGCACCGGCATCGCCGACGACAAGGCGGTCTACAGCTACATGCCGGCGATCATGAAATTCTATCTCGGCGAGGAGCCGATCCTGAAGAACGTGCCGACCTGGTGCTGCCGCGAGCCCGACCAGCTCGCCTATGTGCTCGACCATCTGGACGAGCTGGTGGTGAAGGAGGTGCACAGCTCCGGCGGCTACGGCATGCTGATCGGACCGCAGGCCGACAAGATGACGCTCGCCACGTTCCATTCCAAGCTCAAGCGCGCGCCGAAGAATTTCATCGCCCAGCCCACGCTGGCCCTGTCGACGGTGCCGACCTGCGTCGAGGATGGCGTGGCGCCGCGGCATGTCGATCTAAGACCGTTCGTGCTCACCGGACGCGACCGCATCCGCATCGTGCCGGGCGGGTTGACCCGCGTGGCGCTGAAGAAAGGCTCGCTGGTGGTCAATTCCAGCCAGGGCGGCGGCACCAAGGATACCTGGGTGCTGGATTCATGAGCAGATGCCGACACAACAGACGGTGCGTCATCACCTCTCCCGGCGAAAGGGCGTTCACGCCCGTCTTCGACGGGCTATGCGGGGGAGGTCGGCCGCCGCAGCGAAGCAAAGCGACGCGAAGGCGGCCGGGAGGGGGCAATCTCGCACGACGTCACGAGTTCGCCCCCTCCCCAACCCTCCCCCGCAAGCGGGAGAGGGAGCGCACCGAGTATGCGGCACGGGTGCAGTAAGATGCTCTCCCGCACCGCCGACAATCTCTATTGGCTCTCGCGCTATGTGGAGCGGGCGGAATATCTGGCGCGCATCCTGGAAGTGACGCAGCGGCTCGCCACCCTGCCGCTCGCCTATGTCGGTTCGACCAACGAATGGGAATCGGCGGTGGCGACCGCCGGCTGCGCCAGCGCTTTCGCCGCCGTCCATTCAGAAGCGAATGAGGAAACCGTCACCGATTTCCTGTGCTTCTCCACCGCCAATCCGACCTCGATCCGTAATTGCTTCGAGATCGCACGCGGCAACGCGCGCGCCGTGCGCACCGCGCTCACCGTCGAGATGTGGGATTCGATCAACGGCACCTGGCTCGAGCTCAAGCGTTTCGGCAATGGCGCGACCTCGCGCGAGGAATTCGCCCGCTTCCTGCGCTGGGTGCAGGAAGCGTCCCTGCGCTTCGAAGGCTCGGCCTATCGCACCATGCTGCGCAACGACGCCTATTGGTTCTCGCGGCTGGGCGTGAATATCGAGCGCGCCGACAACACCGCGCGCATTCTCGACGTGAAGTATCACATGCTGCTGCCGGCCCATGAACGTGTGGGCGGGCCGCTCGACTATTTCCAATGGGCCGCCGTGCTGCGATCGGTCTCAGCGCTCACCGCCTATCATTGGGTCTATCGCGAGAGCGTGAAGCCGTGGCTGATCGCCGACCTGTTGATCCTGAAGGACGAGATGCCGCGCTCGCTGGCCAGTTGCTGTCAGAACCTGGTGCAAAATCTCGACAACATCGCCCGCGTCTATGGCCGCCAGGGGCCCGCCCAGCGCCAGGCCCGCGTGCTGCGCGCGCGGCTGGAAAACAGCCGCATGGAGCAGATTTTCCAGCAGGGGCTGCACGAATTCATCAACGAATTCATCAACGACAACAGCCGGCTCGGCGCCGCCATCACCCAGCAGTACCTGATGTGAGACGGCCGCTCCGTCCGCCCCGGTGGACAAGCCGGTAGCTATCGCGATGATAACGGGCCATGCGAATCCGCGTCACCCACGTGACCACCTATCGATACGATACCCCGGCCGCCAGCGTCATTCAGGTGCTGCGGCTGACGCCACGCAACCATGACGGCCAATATGTCATGCACTGGCGCGTCGACCTGTCCGCCGACTGCCGCCTCAACCAGAACGAAGATGCCTTCGGCAACATCATTCATACCTTCACCGCCGATGGCCCATTCAGCGAACTTACCGTGCAGGTCGACGGCGAGGTGGAAACCCGCGACACCGAAGGCGTGGTGCGCGGCGGCATCGAGCGCTTTCCGGCCAGTCTGTTTCTGCGCGAGACCGCACTCACCAAGCCGGACGATGCCATCATCCGCTTTGCCGCCGCCGCACGCGAAACAGCGGGCGACAATGGACTTGCGCTGCTGCACCTGATGCTGGAGCGGCTGCATGGCGAGATGGTGTTCGACACCGACCCGACCCAAACCACCACCACCGCCGCACAAGCTTTCGCGCTCAAGCGCGGGGTCTGCCAGGACGTGACTCATATTTTCATCGCCGCCTGCCGCACCCTCGACATTCCGGCGCGCTATGTCGGCGGGCACTTTCACCGCGCCGACGGCGTGGTCAGCCAGGAGGCCGGCCACGCCTGGGCGGAAGCATTCGTGCCCGACCTCGGCTGGGTGGCGTTCGATCCCACCAACGGCATCTGCGCTACCGATGCCCATGTGCGGGTCGCGGTCGGCCTGGATTACCTGGGCGCCGCTCCGGTGCGCGGCACGCGCTATGGCGGCGCCGGCGAAACGCTCGCGGTCAACGTCCAGGTCGACCAGGCCATCCGCCAGACGCAAAACTGATGGAACGCCGGCCCCCGGTAGACGATCGCTTTGTGATGTTTCCGGCAGTCAAGGCCGCTGCGCGACTGCCGGAGCGGCGGCATTGCCGCTGCGCAACCAGGCTGGCATAACGGCCGGCAATGCAGGGACCTTTCGATCCATGACCTATTGCTGTGGAATTCTGGTGCGTGATGGCTTGGTGATGTTCGCCGACACCCGCACCAATGCCGGCGTCGACAACATTTCGACCTTCCGCAAGCTGCATGTGTTCAGGCAGCCCGGCGAGCGCATCATGGCCATTGCCACGGCCGGCAATTTATCGCTCAGCCAATCGAACGTAAGCATGCTTCGCGAGGGTATCGACAATCCCGAAACCGGTGAAAAAGATACTCTGCTAAACGCCCCCACGATGTTCCAGGCCGCGCAACGGGTTGGCCGCGCCATCCGCCAAATCCACGCCGAAGAAGGCACCGTGCTGGAAGCCTCCGACGTGAATTTCGACGTGTCGTTCCTGCTCGGAGGGCAGATCAAGGGCGAACGGCCGCGGCTGTTCATGCTGTATGCCGCCGGCAATTTCATCGAGTGCACCCAGGACACGCCCTATCTGCAGATCGGCGAGCACAAATACGGCAAGCCGGTGCTCGACCGCGCCATGCATTACGACGTCGAACTGTATGAAGCGCTG
>JBKKAF010000067.1:0-3508 GCA_046714775.1 Xanthobacteraceae bacterium
GCGTCTGGACCATCGGCGGGCCGATCAGCTACTGGGCGCCGGTGAACGAATCCGACACCGCTGCGGCTGGCGTGAACCAGATCGCCTATACGTTGGAGCTCGGTGGCGGCACCTCGCTGACCTTCGGCGCCGACGAGCGCAGCGCTGGGTCCCGCGGTCTCAAGTCACTGGTCAACGCCACCGCCGGCTCCCCGGTCAGAATCGGCGCCGAAATGCCGAGCAGCCGTGCCGGACAACGCTACCCCGATCCCTATATCGCCCTGAAGCTCGAGCAGGCGTGGGGCAGCTTCGGTGCGTCGGTCCTGGCGCAAGACAACCGCACCAACTATCACTCCGGTGCGGGCTGTCCGGCCGGCGCGCAGCCCGGCACCACCCAGTGCGGCTACACCGAGAGGCTCGGCTGGGGCGTGATGACCAGCGCCGTGCTCAAGTTGCCTATGATCGCGCCCGGCGACGAGATCGGCGGCTACTTCAACTACAGCGAGGGCATGTCCACCGTTGGTGCCGGCGCTCTCATGGCCAGCCCGTCCCTGTTCGGCACTGGCAACCAACTGGCCTATGGCCCGATGAGCGATGGCGTGTTCGTCAACGGCGGGACCATCGAGCTGACGACGGCCTGGACCTTCGGCGCCGGCTTCCAGCACTACTGGTCGCCGATCTTCAAGACCTCGGTCTACGGCAACTACACCACGGTCAACTACAACAACACGGCCCGCAACCATCTCTGCGTCAGCAAGGGCGACAACGTCTCCGGCGCGGTGAACTGCGATCCGAACTGGAAGTTCTGGACCGTCGGTTCGCGCACGGAGTGGTCGCCGGTTCGTGGCTTCTTCCTCGGCGTGGACGTGATGTGGACGCAGGTCGAGACCGCCTTCGAGGGCCCTGGCAATATCAACAACTCCGGCACCAACGTGCTCGGTGGCCGGCCGACCGGCGCCTACACGTTCAGCGATCAGGGTATTCTGACGCTCATGGGCCGTGCCCAGCGCAACTACTGATCCTCCGCCGAGCGGAGCATCTGGAAACCCCCGGCGGGCTCCGCCGGGGGTTTTTTCTTTTCAGTGCCGTGCCGCCGTGCCTGCGCATTGGGCGACGAAGGCTCCGATGCGGTCGATGGTCTCAGCATCGGCCAGCAGCGGCGCGTGTCCCTGGTCGGGCACCTCGATCGCCTCAAGATCGGGCCGCCGCTCGCGCATGGCGGCGACCGTCGCCGCCGACAACAGGTCGGAATTGGCGCCGCGAATCACCATCAGCGGCACGCGCCCGAGCGCCTCGAATTCCCGCCACAAGGGCGGCAGCGTGCGCTTGAGGTCGATGCCTTCCAAGGTCTTCGCGAGCTTGGGATCGTAGTCCGGAACGAGCGCGTGATTCTGCTCCTTGAAAGTCCGCCGCGCGAAATTCAGCCAGTCGTCGGGCGTGAGCTTTGGAAAGTGCGGCTGAAACAGCCGGCGCAAGATTTCCGCGCCTTCATCGAAGCTTCGGGGTTGCGGCAGCTTGCCCACATAGCTCTTGATGCGCATCAGGCCCGCTGCCTCGATCATTGGACCGACATCATTGAGCACTGCGCCGGCGATCGTGCCCGGGCGGGCGGCGGCCAGCAGCATGGCCAAAATGCCGCCGCGTGAGGTGCCGACAAAGATCGCCGGCCCGATTTCAAGCGCCGTCAGTACCGCCAGGATGTCGCCGAGCTCCACCGGGAAGCTGTAGTTTGCAGGATCGCGGTCGTAGTCGGACAGGCCGCGGCCGCGCATGTCGATGGCGATCACCTGCCGCGGCGCAGCCTGCGGCGCGGCGAGGCTGCCGGCGAGCGCGTGGAAATCGGCGCCGGTGCGGGCAAGGCCCGGCAGGCATACGACCGGCAGGCTGCAGCCGTTCCGCCCATAGCTGCGGACATGCAACCGCAGTCCGTCCTGCGCGGTCACGAATCGGCTATCGAAGCCGTCCGGCATGCGTATCCCTCCTTATCTGTCACTCGCTGCCGAGCGGCCGCGGGCGCCGACCCACGATACCCATTTCCGGTAGGCGGACGAAAGGAGCGAAAGCCCCAGGCTTTGCGCGTGCGGGCGGCTGCCTTGACCCTTCGCCGCCAGTTTGCGAAGAGCAGCCGTTCCTCGCCGCCGATGGCGCCGACAGAGGGGTGGTAGCGTGCCGCAAGCGCTTGGGCAGGCGGTCAAATTTCACCAGCAGGGGCAACTGAGCGACGCCGAACGGCTGTACCGCGAGGTGTTGCGGGCAAGCCCGCGCGACTTCGATGCCCTCCACCTGCTGGGTGTGCTCAAGTTGCAGCAGGGGGAGCCTGAGGAGGCGCTGCGCCTCACCGAGGCGGCGCTCGCGGTCGATTCCGGTTCGGTGGCGCTGCATTCCAACCGCGGCATCGCACTCGCCTCGCTCAAGCGCCACGAGGAGGCGCTGACCAGCTTCGACCGGGCGCTGGCGATCGACCCACGCAATCCCGGCACCCTGTGCAACCGCGCCGACACGCTGTGCGAGCTCGGCCGGCCGGCGGAAGCGCTGCCGGTCTACGACCAGGCGCTCGCGCTCGAGCCGCGTTTCGTTTCCGCACTGGTGAACCGGGGTCTGGCGCTGCGCGACCTGGGACGGCCGGCAGAGGCGCTGGCGAGCTATGACCAAGCGCTTTCGGTCGAAGGCAATGACGCCGAAGCGCTCAACAATCGCGGCGTCGCGTTACGCGACCTCGGCCGCGATGACGAGGCGCTGGCCAGCTATGAGCGCGCGCTCACGCTGCGCCAGAACTATGTCGACGCTCTGTCCAATCGCGGCAATGTGCTGTTGGCGCTCAGGCGCCCGGCGGAGGCGATCGTCAGCTACGGCAAGGCGCTTGCGCTTCGGCCGTCTTTCGCCGACGCCTACCACAACCGCGGCAATGCGCAGGCGCAACTTGGTGCGCTCGACGAGGCGCTGGCGAGCTACGACAAGGCGCTCGCCATCGATCCGCGGCTGCGCGATGCCAAGGCGAATCGGGCAGGCGTGCTGCAACGGCTCGGGCGCTTCGATCAGGCCATCGCCGGCTATCTGGAACTGTGCGCGGAGACGCCCGATCTGCCCAATCTCGCGGGCGATCTGGCGCAGTGCCATGCCGAGATCTGCGACTGGCCGGGCGTCGCCACGGCGCGCGAGCCGCTGTTCGACGCCGTGGCCGCCGGGCGGCCGGCCGATCCGTTTGCGCTTCTGCAAGTGGACAGCACACCGGCGCAGCAACTCGCCTGCGCGGAAACCTGGCTGCGGGCGAAAAAGGTTTCGGCCATGGCGCGGGACTGGAACCAGGCGGATTTCGCCGGCGACAAGATCCGTGTCGCCTATCTCTCCGCGGATTTTCATCAGCACGTCACCGCCAATGTCCTGGCGGAACTGTTCGAGCGCCACGACCGCAACCGGTTCGAGATCGTCGGCATCTCCTACGGGCCCGACGACGGCAGCACCATGCGCTCGCGCCTGATCAAATCCTTCGACCGGTTCTTCGATGTGTCCGCGCGCAGCGACGCAGAAG
>JBKKAF010000068.1:0-6540 GCA_046714775.1 Xanthobacteraceae bacterium
CGGTATCTGCTTGCTCGTGCGGAAATTGTTTATCTTGGGCCGGCCGTCGACGAAGTCCCACAGCAGCCGCGAGAAGCCGGGGCCTTTGTCCATCACCGTGAGCCAGGCGCGCGCCGAGGCGACCGCGCCCTCGATCTTCATGCGGTTGCGTACGATGCCGGCGTTCTGCATCAGGCGCTCGATCTTCTTCGGCGTGTAGCGCGCGATCTTTTCCGCCGCGAAGCCGTCGAAGGCGCGGCGGAAATTTTCCCGCTTGCACAGGATGGTGATCCACGACAGCCCGGCCTGGAAGCCGTCGAGCACCAGCTTTTCGTAGAGCGCGCTGTCGTCGAATTCCGGCACGCCCCATTCCTGGTCGTGATAGGCGAGATAGAGCACGTCCTGCTTGGGCCAGGGACAGCGCGACAGACCATCGGGATGGGCGAGGGTGGACATGAGACTCGATATTAACCGGCAACAGCGCGCCGTTGTCGAGCGTCAGTTGGTCGAGCGTCAGTTGACGCCGGCCTTGGCATCGCCCTTCCCGCCGGCAGCCTGCTCGAACGCCGCCGCCAGATCGCGCGCCCCCGGCAGTTTCGACCATTGATCCATGCGGCTTTCAATCGACGCGACCAGCGCCGCCACGGTGCCGGTGCGCCGTGCGATAGGATTGCGCTCATAGCCGTTCTGCTGGAAGAAATTCGCGGTCGGCACCTGCTCGCGCAACGCCTGCGGCATCAGCACCATGTCGATGCCATTGCCGTCGCCGGTGAAATTCATCAGTTCCAGCTCGGCCGCGGACAGCGGTGTCTTGTGTCCTTTGCTGCGCGCGAACAGGACCGAGTTCAACAGCTTCTGGCTCTGCAGCAGCGGACCGAGATCGATATCCAGGATCGCCGCGTGAATGCCCATGCCGCCGGGCGTGGTCTTGGCAAGCCGATCGTGGTCGTTCCAGTTGTTCGGCACCGAGCGGCTGAATGCCACCATGCGCTTTACCGCTTCGATCTTGCGCTCCATCGCCGTCTTGGGGTCCCCGCTCAGGCCCTGGGCCTTCTGCCGCAACACTGCGATGAAGCGGTCGCCATGCTCGGCCAGGAGGCTGACGCTATTGGTGCTGAGCAGCTGGTTGTAGCCGACCGCAGGCGAGATCGCGCGTGCGCCCGGCCGCGGATGCGTCAATCCCGCCTGCACGTCGTAGGTGCCGTTGCCGCCGGTCTCGAATGCATAGATGCGAACCGCCTGATCCCTGGTCAGGCCGGCAGCGGAGGCGAGCCTGGCATAGGAGCGCTTGAACGCGATCTCGTTTTGCGGCCGCTGCGGGACAAAGCCGAATTGCTGCGCGGCGTGGCGCAGGAAATCGGCCACCACCGGAATCTCCGGCTTGCGAGGCTCGCTCGGATCGCGTTCCGGCGCCGGCGCTGATGGATCGATCGGTCGCGGCGGCCCCGCATAGACCGGCGGATGCGTCAGCACATAATCGTCTAGCTGGACCGGCTGATTCTTGCGGCGCTTGTCGTTGCGGATGCGCCGTTTGTCGGCAATCGATGTCCAATAGGCGGCCGCCGCTTCCTCGTAAGCGCGGCGAGCAAGAGCGTATGGCGCAGCCTTCGCCTTGTAATCGGCGGCGGATGTCGCCTTTGCCGCACCGGCATTCTGCGCGGACGACGGCGCTGCGGCCAGCAGCACGCTTGCCGCCAGCAGCCACGCCGATGCTCTGAAAATCCAACACAGCTGCATCTGTTGTCCCTGCCGGGTGAGGCAATCTGCACGGCAATCGTTAACGCCGGTCTATTGCGTGGTCTATTGCACCTTGGCCTCGCCGGGAAATGCAAAGCGTATCCAACCGGGCTTGACCAGCTCGATCGGCGTGCCGTTGGCATCGAGCGCCACACCGGCGGCGAGCGCTTCGTCGACGCGATCGATGCGCACGGTGGCGAGCCCGCGGCCGGCGGCGGCAGAACCCATGGCGCCTACGCTCTTGTTGCCGGCCATGATCGGCGCGCCGGCTTGCGGTGCGGCGCCGGCATAGGCGAGCGGGACGATGCGCGTACGCGCGATGCCGCGGTGTTCCATGCGCGACACCACCTCCTGGCCGACAAAGCAGCCCTTGTCGAAATCGACGCCTTGCAATTGATCCATGTCGGCTTCGTGCGGAAAAGCATCGCCATAGCGGAAATCGGCGCCGCCACTCGGCACGCCGAGCACGATGCGGTGCGCCTCATAATCGGCCGTGTCGGCCAGCACGGCGCCCACGCCGGCGGCGGCCTCGCCTGCCTGCGCCGGCGGCAGCAGACAGCGCAGGCCCAACGCCTCAAGCCGCGGGTCGCGATAGCAAAGGCCCTGTTCCGGAGCACGGTCGCCGCCCCAGATCGCCAGCACGCCGAGCGTGGCGGAAAAATCCTCTATTGTCACCTTGGCGCGCAGCTTGTAGAGGCCGAGCCGCTCTCTCAGCACCGTCGCCGCCGGCCGCGCGCAATCGAGCAGAAAACGGCCGTCGGCTGCTTCTACGACCATGAAATCAGCGATGATCTTGCCCTGCGGGGTGAGCAGCGCGGCATAGCGGGCCTGCGTCGACGTCACCGCACCCATGTCGGCGGTAATCAGCCCGTTGAGGAACTTGCGCGCGTCGTCGCCTTCGACCTTGACCACGCCGCGGTCCGAAAGGAATGCTGCCTGCATATTCCCTGCTTGCCAGATGTCGCGGGCAAACGTAAGGCGCTTGCGACACCCACTCAAGGCAGGCCGCCTCCTGGCCCGCATGCATCCTTGGTCGAGAGAGAAGAATGGCCGAGAGCTACGACCTGATCCTCAAGGGCGGTACCGTGGTCAATCACGACGGCGAGGACGTGCGCGACCTTGCCGTCAAGGACGGCCGGATCGCGGCGATCGGGCAGCTTTCCGGCGTCGCGGCCGAGGTGATCGACTGCCGCGCCCTGCATATCCTGCCCGGGGTGATCGACACCCAGGTGCATTTCCGCGAGCCGGGGCTCACCCACAAGGAGGACCTGGAATCGGGTTCGCATGCGGCGGTGATGGGCGGCGTCACCGCGGTGTTCGAAATGCCCAACACCAATCCGCCCACCACCGACGCCGGAGCGCTCGCCGACAAGGTCAAGCGCGGGCATCACCGCATGCATTGCGATTTCGCGTTCTTTGTTGGAGGCACCCGCGAGAACGCCGGCGAGTTGCCCGCGCTCGAGCGGCTGCCCGGCTGCGCCGGGGTGAAAGTGTTCATGGGCTCCTCCACGGGCTCGCTGCTGGTGGACGACGATGACGGCGTGCGCAATATCCTGCGTGTGATCCGCCGCCGCGCCTCGTTTCACTCCGAGGATGAGGCGCGATTGAACGCGCGCAAAGATTTGCGGGTGGAAGGCGACGCGCGCTCCCACCCGGTCTGGCGCGACGCCATCGCGGCGCTCACCTGCACGCAGCGCCTTGTCCGCTTGGCGCGCGAGACCGGCAAGCGTGTGCATGTGCTGCACATCTCCACCGGGGAGGAAATAGCGTTTCTGCGTGACCACAAGGACGTCGCCTCGGTGGAGACGACGCCGCATCATCTCACCCTGGAAGCGCCCGATTGTTACGAGCGGCTCGGCACCCGCGCGCAGATGAATCCGCCGGTGCGCGACGCCGCCCACCGCGACGGAATTTGGCGCGGGCTTGCCGACGGCACCGTGGACGTGCTCGGCTCCGATCACGCGCCGCATACGCTGGAGGAGAAAGCAAAGCCCTATCCGGCCTCGCCCTCGGGCATGACCGGGGTACAGACCCTGGTGCCGGTCATGCTCGATCATGTCAGTGCCGGCCGGCTCTCGCTCATGCGCTTGATGGATCTCACCAGCTCAGGCCCGGCGCGGCTGTTCGGCATCGCGCGCAAGGGCCGCATCGCCGCCGGCTACGACGCCGATCTCACCGTGGTCGATCTCAAGCGCCGCGAAACCATCAGCAACCGCTGGATCGCCTCGCGCGCCGGCTGGACGCCCTATGACGGCGTCACGGTCACCGGCTGGCCGGTGGGAACCCTGGTGCGCGGCGCCCGGGTGATGTGGCAGGGGGAACTTTTTGCGCCGGGCCGCGGCGAAGCGGTGCGTTTCCTCGACACCCTTGCCAATAGGAATTCACAATCAGCGATTTAGGCGTGGCATTCGTTCTCCCGCCAGCCTATGAAACCGAGCGTTTGTGATTTTTCCCCGCTTTGCACGCCGCCTGCACTGGTAAACCACAAAAAACTTGCGTTTATTGATGAACTGGGGATGGGCATCGAATCGTCATCGTCGATGTTTATTCGCTCGTGTGGCGGTTCAGTTCTCCAAACGGTGCGGCTCAAGTCGGGAGGGAACTTCTGAACCAAAGCCACACGAGCAAAGCTATGATTCTAGTGTCCCTTTGAATCCGAAGTTCGCAAAAGCGCTCGCAGCAGGAACTGTGCGAACTTCGGATTCGGGACACTAGAGCATGATCCCGAAAAGTGGGAACCGGTTTTCGGAAAAGATCATGCTCAAACAATAAGCTAGAGCGTGATTGCGATTCAACCTGAAGCAATCAGGCTCTAGCGCTTGCGGCCGTGACCGCGCCCGGCTAGCACGCTATCCTCAGCACGCGTTGCTTCGCGTCCCGATGGGACGGCGGCAACGCCGTCACAGTCCCGGCAATTTTTCAAAGCTGTCGGAACGGCCATTTTCCCTGGAGAACTCATGCCTCGCGGAGCCAATGCGATCGATTTTTGGCGGGGCTTCGCGCTGGTCTCGATCTTCATCAATCACATCCCCGGAACTTATTATCACAGCTTCACCCACGCCAATGTCTCGCTGTCGGATTCCGCCGACCTGTTCGTGTTCCTGGCCGGCTGGTCGCTGCGCTATCTGGTCGGGGTCGGCACGAACCAGACTTCGACGCTCTATCTGTTGCTGCGGCTGTTCGCGCGCGCGCTCCAAATCTATGCCGCGCAAATCCTGATCACCATGCTGGCGGTCGCCATACTGGCGGGCACCGCGCTGGTGCTCGACAATCCGCTACTGCTGGAATGGCACAACGCCGCGGCGGTGTTTTACGACCCGGTGCCGACCCATATCGGTCTGACGCTGGTCACCCACCATCTCGGCTATTTCGATATCTTGCCGCTCTATGTGGTGCTGATGTTGATGGCCCCGGTGATCGCGGTGATCGACCGCTACGCGCCGAACTGGGTGCTGCCGCTCTCGTTCCTGTTCTATTGCGTGGTTTTGTATTTCCAAATCATCCCGCCGACTTGGCCGCTGTCCGGCACCTGGTTCTTCAATCCGTTCGCCTGGCAGATCGTGTTCGTGCTCGGCTTTGTCATGGCGCGCGACGATGGCATCGCCGGCATTGTGCGCCGCCACATAAATGCGCTGCGCTATGTTGCAGTGCCCATCGTGGTCGCCGGAGCCTTGGTCCCCCTTAACGGATGGTGGCCCGATCCCACCAAAGTGCCCGAGCCGATCCTGTTTTTCCTCATCGACAAGACTTATGTGACACCCATGCGCCTGGTGCAGTTCCTGGCGCTGGTCGCGCTGTTTTCCGGAATATTTCCGCTGATCCGGCGCTTCGCCCGGCCGTTGGTCGATTTTCTCTCCATGCTTGGGCGGAACTCGCTTCCGGTGTTCTGTGTCGGTTCGCTGTTAAGCCTGGCGGGACAGATCGTCCGCTTTGTCTATGAAGGCTATACCAGCGTTGATACCGTCGTGGTATTGACCGGCATCCTGATCATGGCAGTGACTGCATGGCTTGCGGAATGGCGGGAACGGGTAAGGGCAAAGCTGCCGGTGGCGTCGCCGGCGGCGTCCTGACGTTTTTGCTGACGTTTTTGGCCTTGGGCCTGCCGGCGTCCGCGCAGGACACCGCCATGCCGCTCACGCCGTATTCGCGCGAGTGCCAGGTCGGCGGGCAAGTGATCGCGGCCTCGCCGCTGCCGAACGTCGCCACCGCGCTCGACAACCGCAAGAAGATCAGGATCCTCACCATCGGCGCGTCGGCCGCGGCCGGGCGACGCTTCAGCAAGGGCGGCTATACCGTCCAGATCGAGCAGATCCTCGAGCACGCGCTCAAGGGCCTCGACGTCGTCATGATCAACCGCGGCATTTCCGGCGAACTGGCCGCCAATGCCGCGAGCCGGATCAAGACCGAAGTGGCGCTCACCAGTCCCGACCTGGTGCTCTGGCAGGTCGGCACCAACGACGCGCTGGCCTATGTGCCGCTGCCCCATCTGCAGTCCTTGGTGATTGACACCATCCAGTGGCTGCGCGCGCACCATGTCGACGTCATCCTGGTCGGCCTGCAGCACGTCGACGCCATGGCGCGCAATCCCAATTACACCGCGGTGCGCGACATGCTGCGGCAGATCGCCGCCAAGGAAAACGTGCTGATCGTGCGGCGCGGCGAGGCCATGCGACTGATCGAGAAAGCAGCGGCGGGCGAAGGCGCCTTCCGGCCGGACGAGTTCGAGCGCACCGAGGCCGGCTACAATTGCCTCGCCGAATATGTCGCGCGCGCCATCGCGCTCGGCGCCTTCGGCAAGGCGCTGCGGCCGGCGTCGCAGGCGCC
>JBKKAF010000069.1:0-5390 GCA_046714775.1 Xanthobacteraceae bacterium
CTTCCGGGGGCGGGTCTGTTTGGGTATCGGTTGTGGCTTGCTCTCATCCTGTGTCGGGGGCCTATGGCCCGCGTCTCGAAGGATGAGGATTGAGGGTCAATCGCCGGATTTGCTCTCGTCCTCGAGCCCGAGCACGTGGCGGCCGTAGGCCGCGGCAGCCGTATGCCAGGTCAGCGAATGATGCGCGGCGGCGGCGTGCAGGTCGCGGAATTTCCGCTGCAGTTCGTTGTCAAGATAGAGCGCGCGCCCGCCGGCATCATTGAACAGCCGCTGCACCGCTTTGAGCGAGAGCTGCGCCGCATAGGCCGCATTGCGGCGGCCCTGCACGTTCTGGTGCCGGCTGACCGTCTCGCCGCGCGCCAGCGTCTGCATGGTCTCGCGAATGCCGCCGAGATACATGCGCGACGCCGCCTCCACTTCGGCGGCGGACAGGCCGGCATTGATCTGCGTTCCGGCCTGCTCGGCGACCGCCACCGTGATGCGCGATTTGCGCGGCCCGGTATATTTGAAATATTCCTGCAAGAACCCTTCGGCGATACCGACCACCACCGCGGTGAAGCTCACCGCCGAGACGCCGCCGCGCGGCAGCTTGTTGACCGGCGAGGTGTAGAGCAGCGATCCCGGCGCCCTGCCCTCGTCCGACGCTTTTTTGTCCAGGATGCGGTGCTCGGGAACGAAGCTGTCCTTGACCTCGAAGGTCTTGCTGCCGCTGCCGGCGAGACCGACCACATGCCAGTCGTCGATCAGGGTGATGTCGCTTCTGGGGATCAGCACCGAACAGCCCTGCCGCTTGTCGCCGCGCTCGATAAAGCCTGCGGCCATCACCCAGTCGGCATGATCGACGCCGCTGGAAAAACTGTGCCGACCCGACCACTTCACGCCGCCCTCGACCGGGCGGCCCTTGCCCACCGGCGCGACCGCATTGGAGAGCTTCGCGTCGGGCGTCTTGCCCCACACGTCTTCCTGCGCCTGTAACGTGTAGGAGGCGAGCTTGAGGGAATTGTCAGCGAACACCATATGCACCCAGGCCTGCGAGCCGCAGCCGCGCGCCAGGGTCTGGCTTACCTCGCACAGCACGTCGTAGCCAAGCTCGAAGCCGCCATGGCGCACCGGCCGGCAGATTTTCAACAGATCGTTGGCGACGTAATCCGCCACTGTCTCGGCCGGACAGCGGCGCGCTTTCTCCGCCGCTTCGGCGCGCGACTGCAGGACGGGCACGAGCGCTTCCGCACGCCGCAGCAACTCCTCGCGGGTGAGCGGGGCGGCTTGTTGTGTGTCAGCGACCTTCGAATGCGGCATGGATTGCTTTGCCTTTGCTGATGCTCAACCGGTATTCGGCAAAAATCCTTTGAAGGCAAGATAGCCGCCATCGAGCAGCAGGTCTGCCCCGGTCATGAAGGAGGATTCCTCCGAAGCCAGGAACAGCGCGCCGGCGGCGATCTCCTCGACACGGCCGGGACGGCCGAGCAGATAGGCCGGGCCACGCGCGCGATTGGCGGCTTCGCGGCTGTCGAAGCGCCGCAGGATGCGCGCCGTGTCGACCCCGCCCGGCGACAGCGAATTGGCACGGATGCCGTCCCGCGCATGGTCCACCGCGAGGCATTTGGTGAATTGGATCAGAGCCGCCTTGCTGGTGGAATAAGGCGCGCGGCCGGGAAGCGCGATCTGGCCGAGCTGTGAGGCGATATTAATGATGGTGCCGCCGCCCGACTTGCGGATTTCCGGCACCGCGTATTTGCACATCAAAAAAGCGCCGGTGAGATTGACCGCAAGAGCCGCGTTCCAATCCTCCAGCGTCAGGGTCTCCACCGTGCCGTCCGACGTCACCGCGGCGGCGACATTGACCAAGGTGGTCAGCCGGCCGAATTCCTTGACGGCATGTTGCACGGCCGCGCGCGCATCCTGCTCGCGCGCGACATCGGTTTCGATCGCCGCCGCCCGGCCGCCGGCTTTGCGTATCTCGTCCGCCGTCCGTTCGGCCTGGTCGCCTCTGAGGTCGGCCAGAACGACGGCCGCGCCTTCGGCGGCAAAACGCTGGGCGATGGCGCTGCCGATCTCGCCGCCGCCGCCGGTCAGCAAAGCGACACGGTCCTTGAGCAGGTTCACCGCTCCACCGTGTTGAGTTGCTGCAGCCGGTCGAGCACCCGCGGCGGACTTTGATAGGTGCTCGCCATCACCGCCTGCAGCTGGTCGCCGGTGCGCGGCGCATTCAGAACGAGCCCGCTCTTTTCCCCGATCGCCAGCAGTTCCGGGTCGGTGAATGTATCGGCCATGGCCTTGCGCATGGCGGCGACCCGCTCGGCCGGCACACCCGGCGGCATCAGGAAGGGACGGCCGATCGCCAGGGATGCAAAGGCCGCGACCATGACCTGCTTGTCCTCGGCCGATGCCGCGAGATCGGGCACGAACGGCACGTCGCCCAGTTCCGGCAGCTTCTCGGGGCCGTATTGCACAATGGCCTTGACCTTCTTCTCCTTCAACCAGGTCGGGCGCGTCGAGGTCAGCGCACTGATGAACGCGCTCGGATGGCCGTCGACCTCACCGCGCTCCATGGCGAGCAGCACATCGTTCTGTCCCGGATAGCCATTGATCGCTTTCAGCTTGGTGCCGAGCGTCGCGTTGAGCAGCCGCGCAAAAAACGCAGGGGTTGAATTGACGCCCGACGTTCCGACCGTGGTTTCGCGCTTGCGGAGGTCATCGACGGAATGCACCGGCACCGCATGCCAGAGCAGCACAACGCCGGTCTCCACGCTGGGCGTACCCAGCCAGTTGAACTTGATCGGGTCGTAACGCGCCTCCTTGGTGCCGAACAGCGGCTCGAACGGCGTGTTGTTCTGGACGAGGCCGATGACTGTGCCGTCCTTCTCGGCATTGTTGAACAGGAAATTGGTGGCGTTGATGCCGCCGGCGCCCGGCATGTTGCGCACGATCACTGTCGGATTGCCCGGCAGATGCTTGCCGAGATAGCGCGCCACGCTGCGCGCCAGCGTATCGTAGCCGCCGCCGGTGCTGGAAGAGACCACCAGCGTAACGGTCTTGCCTTTGTAGAACTCGGCGACCGCCTCCGCGGCGGCCTGCGACGCCGACAGCAGGAGGAGAGCAGCAACCATCACGCAACGAGAGGATTTCATCGGCCACTCCGCTTAAGCGAACTCAACGCGCACCCGATTTTAAAGCATGATCCCGAAAAGTGGGAGCCGGTTTTCGGGAAAGATCATGCTCATAAAAGGCATCACTCCAGGCGGACGTTCTTGGAGAAATCGTAGTCCGCGCCGGCCTCGCTCTCGAACCGCCAACGCATCGTCCCCCGCTCCCACGCCCCGCTGAAAATCTCCTGGAGGAAACGCTGTTGCGCTGCCCAGCCTGCTTCCGCCTGCACCTTGCGATAGCGGCCCGGCATGGTGTCATTCAGCCAGCCGTGCGGCGCATCCTTGTAGAGATGGATGTCGTAGCTCTTCTTGTGCTGCTCCAGGCAATCGCGCAAACGCAACACGTCGTCGAGCGCGATAATGTGATCCTTTTCGCCAAAGGCGGCAAACACCGGACAGTCGATCGCCGCGATCACCTCTTCGAGCGGCTTCGGCTGCAGCGCATTCACCTGCCATTCGCGCTTGGCGGCGGCGCCGTACCACACCACGATGGCGCTCAACGGAATCTCGGTGGCGACGACCAGCGGGTGACGTCCGGTCTGGCAATAACCGGCCACGACCAGCCGGCTCACATCGGCGGCCGGATGCTTGCGCAAAGCCGCCAGCGCCGACTGGGTGTACTCGATCGATTCAGGATCGGTGAGATCGTAACGAGAATCCCCGGCATTGAGCTTTGGCTGGTCGGGATGTTTGAAAAAGTAGTTGGGTGCCAACACAGTGTAGCCGTCGCGAGCGCAGCGGATGGCCTGATCCTTGGTGTGCTTCACCAGGCCATAGCGTTCGTGCATCAGGATGACGGTCGGACATCGTTGCGCGCCGACGGGATAGGCCATGAACGCCGGCATCCCATTCTCGCAAACCAGGTCTTCCGTCGAGACAACGGCTTGGCCGACCGCAACGTTCATGTCCGCCTCCGGCAACTCCGCAACGAGGATGATTTATGCGTCCATCAATTTCACCGCCTCATCGACCGTCATCACCCGGCCCATGCGCGGAAACACGCGGTCCATAAAGAACTCATTGTTGTTGCCGCGCATGGAATAGCAGGCGTCGCGCACAATCACCAAGCCGAGGTCCATGTCGCGCGCCGCATAGGCGGTGGCGGCGATGCCCACATCGGTGGAGCCGCCCGCCAGCACGATGGTGTCGATGCCGCGCACGCGCAATTGCAGTTCCAGATTGGTCTGGAAGAACGAGCTCCAGCGGTTCTTTGGCACCACCACGTCGCCCGCCGCCGGCGCGAGCTCCGCCGCGATCTCGGAATCCTGCGAGCCCCTGTGGAAGTGCGGGCGGATCGGCTTGTCGCCGGCGCCGAGCGGCGTGAGGTCCATGTTGGTGTCCGTCAGCCGCTCGACCACATCGGAGCCGTCGGCGGCATGGGCGCCTGACGGATAAAACGTCGTCAACCCGGCCTTGCGCGCGCCGGCAAGGAGCCGCTGCAGATTGGCCAGGATATTGTGCTCCCGCAGGAACGCGATCTTCTTAGGCTCGCTCGGATGCAGATAGCCGTGCAACGCATCGAACAGGATAAGTCCGGTGTTGCTGCCATCAAGCGAGCGGTTAAGCCGCGAAAGCTTGGCCATGCTGATCTATTCTCCCTTTATTCGCCCTTGGCGCCTGATAGCTGGACGATCTTCGACCATTTGATTTCCTCGTGGTCGATATCGGCGGCATAGTCTTCCGGCGTGCTCGGCAGCGGCTCCGCGCCTTCGGTCGCCAGCCGCTGGCGCAGCCTTTCGTCGCCGAGTGCTGAGCGCAACGCCCCATTGAGCTTGTCGATGATCGAGCGCGGCGTGCCGGCGGGCGCCACCAACCCGTAATGCAGCACCGCTTCGTAACCGGGCAATCCGGCTTCCGCCACGGTCGGTACATCCGGAAGAACGCTCGATCGTTTCGCGCCGGTGACCGCGAGCGCGCGGACTTTGCCGTCCCGCGCCAGACCGATCGACGGCGGCATGGTGGCGAACATCATGGTCACATGGCCGCCGACCAGATCGTTGAGCGCCGGACCGCTGCCCCGATAGGGAACATGGGTGAGCTTGATGCCGGCCATGATGGCGAACAGCTCGGCGGCGAGGTGCACGCTGCTGCCGCTGCCGGTGGAGGCGAAGTTGAGCTTGCCGGGATTTTGCTTGGCCAGCGCCACGAGCTCCCTGATCGACGACGCCGGCACCGAGGGATGCACCAGCGCCACATTCGAGCTCGAGGCCAGCAAGCCGATCGGCGCGAAGTCCTTGCGCG
>JBKKAF010000070.1:0-3863 GCA_046714775.1 Xanthobacteraceae bacterium
CACCGAGCCCGGGCGCTTTTCGGCGGTCAGCGCCACCAGCGCCGAAGTGACCCCCGGCACCGCACGGACGGCCTCCTCGGCACGCTTGCGCACCGACTCCCAGGCTTGCACCGCGCCCGCTTCGACATTGATGGAGAAGAAGACCTTGCCGTCGCGGACCACGACATCGGAAAGCGCTCCGCTCGCGCTGAGCGGCGTCCCGTCCGGACTGGCAACTTTGGCGAGGCTGTCGAGAACCTGCTGCTTGGTGGGCGCCATCATCTTGTCCTTGTCTATCAGGCTCGACACCATAGGGGGGCGGGCGGCATGGTCAACGCCGCATCGCCTGACGTTGACGCAACCCGAAAGCCTATTGCTCCGATCATATAAGCATCCTCCCGTCATGAGCCACCGCATTGCACACGGGCGCCGTCCACTCGAGCGATTTGCTTTGCCAGCGCTCGGACGGATGACATCGCGATTTGTTGCAGCCGCGCTCGCCGGTGGAGTGTTTCTCATTGCACCGGCCGCCGCCGAACCGCTCGTATCCTCGCTGGCAATGCGCGATCTCGCCAAGCTCTCCGGGCAGCCGCAAATTCCCGGGCTGCGGATCGTCTATCTGCACCCGCTCGGAGACCCGGCAAAGGCCAACCGGTGGAAATATATTCTGGTTCATCAAACCGAAGGGCCGGCAGGATCGGCGCGAGCGATGGCGGCGGCGCAGGCTGCCAACCCGAGCAAGCGGGGCGTGACGCTATGGATCGAAACCGACGGCACGGTCTATTGGGCCACCGCCGAGAACGCGATCCCGACCCATGGCGATGGCGCCAACCGCAACGACAATAAATACGTCGACAATTCCAAGACCTATCGCATCGTGACCAAGAACAGCGCAATCGGCGTGGAGTTCGTCGGCAATTATCCCGACGTGGCAAAGCCCGCGAGCGCCGAGCAGGCGCGCGCCTGGTCTATCCTGGTGCGCTTCGTGCAGGAACGTTACGGCATCGCGCCGGAGAATATCTACGCCCACAACTGGATCGATTATAAAGACGCCCGCTATTGCGAAGGCTGCGAACTGGCGACGGCGGCGCGCAAGCTCAATTACCGGCCGGGACATCCCCGTTGACCCCAACAGCCAGCACGACGACGCCCGCACCGCGGGTGGGTTGACGCGCGGGCGAAAGCCGGCCCATTTTCCACGCAGCGGCGGTCGCGCGAAGGAGACAACAATGGCGAAGGTGGCGTTTTTCGGGCTCGGGGTCATGGGCTATCCGATGGCCGGGCATCTCAAGACCAAGGGCGGCCACGATGTGACCGTCTATAACCGCACGCCAGCGAAAGCCGAGAAATGGGTGGCCCAATACGGCGGCAAGCGCGCCGCCACGCCCAAACAGGCGTCCGCCGAGCAAGACTTTGTCATGGCCTGCGTCGGCAATGACGACGATCTGCGCGCGGTGACGCTCGGGCCGGACGGTGCTTTCGCCGGCGTGGCGAAGGGCGCGGTGTTCGTCGACCACACCACCGCTTCCGCCGAGATCGCGCGCGAGCTCCATGCCGAAGCCAAGAAGCGCGGCTTCGATTTCATCGACGCGCCGGTGTCCGGCGGCCAGGCCGGCGCCGAGAACGGCCAGCTCACCGTCATGTGCGGCGGCGAGGAGGCGCCGTTTGCCGAAGCTGAAAAGGTGATCGCCGCCTATGCGAAGGCCTGTAACCTGCTCGGCCCGGTCGGTTCCGGCCAGCTTGCCAAGATGGTCAACCAGATTTGCATCGCCGGTTTGGTGGAGGGGCTGGCGGAGGGCTTGCATTTCGCCAAACGCGCGGGCCTCGACATCGAGAAGCTGATCGCCACCATTTCCAAGGGCGCGGCGCAGTCCTGGCAGATGGAGAACCGCTACAAGACCATGACCGCCGGCAAGTTCGATTTCGGTTTCGCAGTTGACTGGATGCGCAAGGATCTCGGCATCTGCCTCTCGGAAGCGCGGCGCAACGGCGCGCACCTGCCGGTCACCGCCTTGGTCGATCAGTTTTATTCCGAGGTGCAGGCGATGGGCGGGCGGCGCTGGGATACGTCGAGCCTGATTGCCCGGCTGGAGCGGTGAACGATCTCCCATTCACGACCGTCTAGAATTCGATCACCGCACCGTCCTCGGCGATCAGCACCCCGCTCGCTTTGGCTTCGTCGCGACGCGCCAGCATGGTCGGGTTCATGTGGGTGAGCATGATGCGGCGCGCATGCAGATCCGGCAGGCGCGGCTTGAGGATTTCCCACGTCAAGTGGCCGCGATAGGTCCCGGCATAGCCGTAGCATTCGACGATGAACAGGTCGGCGCCGTCGGCAATCGGGATGAGCCCGTCGGTCCATTCGGTGTCGCCGGAATATGCCAGGATCGCGCGCCCGTCGGAGATCCGTACTGCCGTCGATGGCGCGCCCGATTGATGCACGACTTCGGTGGTGATGACCGAATGGCCAAGAATCTCGGCCGGGCGATCGGGCTCGATTTCCACGACCTCCCAGGAGAACCGCCATTTGTTGCCGGTGGCGCGCGGGAAGAACACTTCGAGCGCCGCGTCGAGCCGCGCGCGCGTGCCGGGTGGCCCAGCGATCAGCAGCGGGCGCTCGCGCCGGGCGGCAAATTGCGCGTCGAGCAGCAGAAACGGCAACCCGCCGAAATGGTCGCCGTGAAGATGCGAGAGAACGATGCCGTCGACGCGGTCGTGGTCGAGCCCGCGGGCCTTCATGGCCACCGGCGAGGAGGCCCCGTAATCGAGCAACAGCGTCGCCTTGGCGGACTCCACCAGGAAACAGGTATTGAACCGGCCGCCGGAGCCGAAAGCGTCGCCCGAGCCGATGATGGTCACCCGCATCTATGCGCTCGCGCTTGGCCGCGCCGAAATCTCAGCGTGCCAACGTCTGACATTCGTCAGCGCTTCCGGCAGCGTGAGCTTGGCCGGCTTCAAAAGATCGACCGCCACGAGGCCGGTGATGTCGGCCACGGTATATTGCTCGCCGGCGGCGAATCGGCGGCCTTGCAGCGCGCGATCGAGAATTCCCAGGAAGTCCGCGATGCGCGGCTTGTTGGCGTCGGCCCAAGCCGGCACCTGCGGCACTTCCATCTCTTTCATGGCCGGATGGGTGTTGCGGAGCACATGGGAGACCGGAAACAGCAAATTCAGTTCCAGCCGCCGGTTCCACATTTCGATATGCGCGATCTGCAGTGCGCCGCGCCCGAACATCGGCGGGTCCGGCTGGATCTCCTCGAAATAGCGGCAGATGGCGATCGATTCCGCAATCAGCGTGCCGTCATCGAGCGCCAGCACCGGCACTCGTTGCACCGGATTGATGGCGGCAAAGGCCTCGGATTTATGCTGTAGCGCGCCGAGGTCGATCTGCTCGGTCGGCACGGTGATGCCCTTTTCCGCAAGAAACACCCGCACCCGCCGCGGATTGGGCGCCCGCCCGCCGTCATAAAGTTTCATCCGCCCTGCTCCGTGCCTGGTGTAGCCGACCATGTTCGTCGGACCGCGGTCAAGCCGGCATAAACCCGCCAAAAACGCGCCCAAAGCCTTGCCGAAAACTTTTCATTAACCGGCGTTCTTAGGGCGGCTTTAAGCGTGCCCTTAAGGATTTTGCCCCACTTTGCGGACAGGTTTGGGGTCGACATACCGCCAGTCATGAGTGCCAGTAGCGAACAACGCGACGCCGCGTCGCCGGCCGGCTCGTCCGCCAAGCGCCGCCGGGCCGCCGCCCAGCAGGTGCGCGAGGCGCGCGACCGGCTCACCTCGACCACCGGCACCCGTCCCGCCTTCGACTATGAGCTGCTGCGGCTGTTCGCCCGCAACCGGCTGTCCGCCTCGCTGGTGATCCTGTTGCTGGTGGGGGCCGT
>JBKKAF010000071.1:0-5604 GCA_046714775.1 Xanthobacteraceae bacterium
GCCGAACTGCTCGACCGCCTCGCCTACGAGCCCGGCCGCAACAACAAGCTGCGGCTGATGACCGATTATTTCCGCAGAACGCCCGATCCGGAACGCGGCTGGGCGCTGGCGGCGCTCACCGGCGTGCTGTCGTTCCAATATGCCAAGCCCAATGTGTTGCGCACGCTGATCGAGCAGCGCACCGATCCCGTCTTGTTCGGGTTATCGCGCGACTATGTCGGCGACACGTCGGAGACGATTGCGCTGATGTGGCCGTCTCCGGTGCCGAGCGACCAACGCATTCCCTCCCCCGCCTGCGGGGGAGCGTTAGGGAGGGGGCATGATACCGCCTCGCCCCCTCCCGGCTCCCCCGCAAGCGGGAGAGGTGAAGAAAGCGCAACGCCGAACGAAAAAATAAAACCGCCGTCGCTCACCGACGTGGTGTCCACCCTTGCCACGCTCGGCAAATCAGAACTACCGGCGCAGCTTGCGCGCTGGCTCGATGCGCTCGACGAAACCGGCCGCTGGGCGCTGCTCAAGCTGGTCACCGGCGCATTGCGCGTCGGCGTGTCCGCGCGGCTCGCCAAGACCGCGGTGGCGGCGCTCGGCGAGAAGGACCCGCATGAGATCGAGCTCATCTGGCCCGGCCTGCAGCCGCCTTATGTCGAATTGTTCGCCTGGCTGGAAGGACGCGCGGAGAAGCCGGTGACGCGCGATCCGGCGTCGTTTCGTCCGGCCATGCTGGCGCATGCCATCGAGGACACGGATTTTCCAGCACTCGACCCGGCCGACTTCATGGCGGAATGGAAATGGGACGGCATCCGGGTGCAGGCGGTGGCCGGCACCGGTGAAGACGGCACGCGTGTCGCCCGGCTTTATTCGCGCACCGGCGAGGATATTTCCAAGAGCTTCCCCGATCTGCGCGATGTGCTGCGGCTCGACGGCGCCATCGACGGCGAATTGCTGGTGCTGCGGGACGGCCGCGTGCAGAGCTTCAACGTGTTGCAGCAGCGGCTCAATCGCAAGACCGTTACGCCCAAGCTCCTGGCGGAGTTTCCCGTACATCTGCGCGCCTATGATCTGCTCAGCGACGGCGCCGACGACCTGCGCGAGCGCCCTTTCGCCGAGCGCAGGAAGCGGCTGGAGGATTTTGTGGCGCGGCTCGGCGATCCGCGCGTCGACCTGTCTCCGCTCGTTCCATTCGGCAGTTGGGAGGAGCTTGCCGCCGCGCGCGCCGACCCGGCGGCGGCCGGCGCCGGCGGCGACGCCGAGGCGATCGAGGGCATCATGCTCAAGCGCCGCGATGCGCCCTATCTGCCCGGACGGCCGAAGGGGCAATGGTGGAAATGGAAGCGCGATCCGTTCCTGGTGGACGCGGTGCTGATGTATGCGCAACGCGGCAGCGGCAAGCGCTCGTCCTATTACTCCGACTACACGTTCGGGGTCTGGGCCACGGGCGACGACGGCGATGCGCTGGTGCCGGTCGGCAAAGCCTATTTCGGATTCACCGACGAAGAATTGATGCAGATCGATCGCTTCGTACGGAGCAACACCGTTGAACGCTTCGGGCCGGTGCGCGAGGTGGTGCACGAGGCGGATCAGGGTCTGGTGCTGGAAGTCGCCTTCGAAGGCCTGCAACGCTCGACCCGGCACAAGTCCGGGCTGGCGATGCGCTTTCCGCGCATCAGCCGGCTGCGCTGGGACAAGCCGCCAGGCGAAGCCGACCGCATTGAGACGCTGGAGCGCATCCTGCAGAGGATCGAGACCGGACGCGCACCATCAGCGGCAACGAATCGGCCGGCGTGATAGAGTGCGACGACGGCGACAGGACGAGGCACACAAGAGGCTCCCATGACACTGCCGAATGAGAGGCCCGAGAGGCCCGAGAGGCCAATGCCTCGCAGCACACTCGAACGTTTCTTCGGCGGATCGCCGCTCTCGGTGATCGTGCGCCTCGTACTGCTGTCAATCCTGATCGGCTTCATCCTGCACGTGCTCGACTTCGATCCCTGGAATCTGCTGCGCAGTATCGAGCGGTTGTTCCGCGCGCTCTGGGACATGGGCTTCGAAGCGGTGCGGCTGGTATGGCGCTATTTCCTGCTCGGCGCGGTGCTGGTGATCCCGATCTGGCTGATCGTGCGGCTCCTCCGCGCACCGAAGGGGCGGTGACACCTTCGTGTCCGCACACGGTGCAGCATCGCTCCCTTTTTCCTTCCCCTTGTGGGGGAGGGTGACCGCGAGCAATTGCGAGCGGCCGGGTGGGGTTTTCACTTGCCGCGTTGCGCCGTGTTTCACCCCACCCTGGCTCGCAGCTTCCGCTGCTCGCCATCCCTCCCCACAAGGGGAGGGAGAAAAACGTGCTGCGCTGCGCCCGGGACACGTGCTACTTCGGCCAATCCTCCGCGGTCATCGCCGCGGCATCGGTGCCGACCAGCTCGCCGAGGCCCGCATGCTCGCCGTCACGCAGCGCATCGCGCAGCGTCGTCTTGATCTCGCCCACCAGCGACAGGCCGCGGAACACCAGCGCGCTGTAGAGCTGCACCAGGCTGGCGCCCGCTTTGATCTTGGCGAGCGCCGTCGCGCCGGAATCGATGCCGCCGACGCCGATCAGCGGAAATGCGCCTTCCGCCCGCACATAGGTTTCCGCCAGCATTCGGGTGGCGAGCGGAAACAGCGGCCGCCCCGAAAGCCCGCCCGCTTCCTTGGCGGCGCGATCACGCAACGCCGGCGGGCGCGCGACGGTGGTATTGCCGATCACCATGCCGTCGACCCGGCGGCTGCGCGCATTGCCGACAATGTCGTCGAGCTCAGGCAGCGTCACGTCGGGCGCGATCTTGACCAGCACCGGCGTCGGCCCCGCCAGCTTGCTCATGCGATCGCGCGCCTCGACCACGCGCGCGAGCAGCTCGTCGAACACCCTGCCCTGCTGCAGGTCACGCAGGCCCGGCGTGTTGGGCGAAGAAATGTTGACGGTGAAATAACTCGCCACCGGCGCGAACGCCTCGATCAGCCGCACATAGTCGGCGATGCGGTCGGCGGAATCCTTGTTGGCGCCGACGTTGACGCCGACGATGCCGCCTTCGTTGGCGCGCGCCGCCAGCCGGCGCAATACCGCGTCGGCGCCTTCGCTGTTGAAGCCGAGCCGGTTGATGACGCCTGCGTCCTGCGGCAGCCGGAACAGGCGCGGCCGCGGATTGCCGGGCTGCGGCTCCGGCGTCACGGTGCCGATCTCGACAAAGCCGAAGCCGAGCCGCAATAGCGGGTCCGGCACTTCGGCATGCTTGTCGAAGCCCGCCGCCATGCCGACCGGATTGGGAAAATTCAGCCCGAAGGCGCGCACCATGAGCCGCCGGTCGTCGTCCGCGGGCTGCCCGAGCGGCGCCAGTTTAAGCGCGTTGACCGCCAGCCGATGGGCGTCCTCGGCATCGAGCAGCCGCATCAGCGGCCGCGCCAACGCATCGAACAGGCCGATCACGGCGCCAGCTCGGGAATGACATGACGCCCGTCGGCGTCCAAAGCGAGCGGAGCGACCCAGAGCACGGCATCAAGCGCCAGCGTGTCATAGAGGTGCGGAAACAAGGCGTCGCCGCGCGAGACTTCCCAGCGCAACGCCGGGCCCAGCGCCCCGGCGTCGACCGCCACCAGGACCAAGCCCGCGATCCCGGCGAAATGTTTCGCCGCGGTTTCGGCCACCTGGTCCGCGGTCGAGAAATGGATGTAGCCGTCGCGCTCGTCGATGGCGGCGCCGCGGAAGAATCCTGTGGCCTCAGCTTCCTGCCACGCTGCGTTCTGGCAGATTTTGTAGATCGTGCTGGCCACCACCGCCCCGCTCCTGTTTCGGAGCGACCGTAAGCGGCGCAACGCCGGCTGTCCAAGACGTTGCCGGCATTTCGCCCTGGACCGGGGCAAGGTTGAGGCTATAATTCCTAGAGGGTGCAAAGAGGGCACGCCGCCATGCGCAATTCCGCCCCCGGGAAAAACGCCATGCTGACCCATGGGCAGATCTGGACGGCGCTCGACCGGCTGGCCGCGCGTTCCGGTCTGTCGGCGTCCGGGCTCGCCAAGCGCGCGGGTCTCGATCCGACCACCTTCAACAAATCCAAGCGCATCACCCCCGACGGCCGCCCGCGCTGGCCCTCGACCGAGTCCGTGGCGAAGGCCTTGTCCGCCACCGCGACCGGCATCGACATCTTCGTGCAGCTGATCGACGACGGCAGCCGCGCGGCCGCCCATTCGGTGCCGCTGATCGGTTTTGCGGAAGCCGGCGCCGGCGGCTATTTCGACGACGCCGGCTTTCCGGCCGGCAAGGGCTGGGACGAGGTGCCGTTTCCAGCGGTCAATGATGAGCACGCCTATGCGTTGGAAGTTTCCGGCAACTCCATGGAGCCGGCCTACCGCGACGGCACGGTGATCCTGGTGTCGCCCGCCGCCTCGGTCCGCCGCGGCGATCGCGTCGTGGTCAAGACCAGGGACGGCGAAGTGATGGTCAAGGAGCTCAAGCGCCGCTCCGCCAAGGCGATCGAGCTGCGCTCGCTCAATCCGGCGCATGGCGAGCGCACACTGCCGCTGCGTGACGTGGATTGGATCGCCCGCATCGTGTGGGCCAGCCAATAACTTGCCGGCCGCGGCGTTCGCTCAGCCCTGCCAGAACAGCCAGGCGGCGCGGGCGAGAAACACCGCGCTGACCAGGAAGATGAGCTTGCGGGTCCATTGCCGGAAGCTGTGGTCGGTCATGCGGTCGACCACCAGCGGCGCCAGCATGGTGCCGGCGATGACGAGCAGGATCGCAGGCAGAAAGGCCCAGAGCGGAAACGCCTCGCTGACGCCGCCGAGCGTGCCGAAATAGGCCAGCCGCGCCACATTGCCGAAGGTCTGGCAGAACGCCTTGGTGGCAATGGTGGTGCGGCGATCGAGCGTGCTCTTCTGGAAAAAGATGTCGAGGAACATGCCGCCGTTTCCAGCCAGGAGCTGGATGGTGGTCGTGACATAGCCGGACAGGCTCGGCATGCCGCGCCATTCGATGCTGGGCTGCCGATGGCGCGGAATCACTTCGATCATGTAAGGCATCAGTCCGAGCAGCAGATAGACCAACGCCTTGCTCGGCACGAATTCGACGAAGCGCAGCAGCAGGAATGCCGCCATGCCACCGGCCACATAGCCCAGCCAGATTGGCCAGCGGATGAATTTCCGCCAGCTGATGACGCGCCACACATTGCCCACGGTGGTGAGCAGCGAGAACATCACCATGCCGGTGGCCACGTCGAAGAACACCAGCAGCACGCCGAGCAGGATCATGCCGCCGGCAATGCCGAACACGCCCGACACGAACGAGGACAGGAAAACCGCGGCGCCGATCAGCGAAAGCGAGGCAAGCGTCATGCGCAAGGATGGTCAGAGCGGATTAGGTCTTGTTGTTATCCCATTAACCGCCATCAAGTCTGCGGGAAACAGCCACCTCTTTCTCTTTCCCTCCCCTTGTGGGGAGGGTGGTCGCGAGCATCGCGAGCGACCGGTGGGGTGTTGCTTTATCAGTCTCCGCCAAACACCCGCACCGGGGGCGGGGAAAACGGGCGGCGCCCACCCCCCCCAGGGGGGAGGAAAAAAGGGGGGGCGCGTTTTTGAGCA
>JBKKAF010000072.1:0-3275 GCA_046714775.1 Xanthobacteraceae bacterium
CACCAGGCACGCCGCCTGCATCTCAGCAAAGCGGAAGGCGCGGCGCGCCAGCGACGCCTCGTCGCCGCCCCAGCGCTGCATGTTCCAATCCTCGTCGACATGGGAAGCGGCCCAGGCCTGTTCGGCCGAGAGCTTGCCGTGCAGCACCGCCAGCGCGATCAACGCCGAGCCGGTCAGCGTCGTCACCGCATGGAATG
Organism: Xanthobacteraceae bacterium; assembly: GCA_046714775.1. GTDB lineage: Bacteria > Pseudomonadota > Alphaproteobacteria > Rhizobiales > Xanthobacteraceae > VAZQ01. The sequence goes on from JBKKAF010000072.1 coordinate 198, forward strand.
CGCCGAGCCGCCATGGCTCGCGCGGAATGGCGGCGTGCACCGCGGCCAACGCCGCTTCCGGCTGCTGCACAAAGACCAATCCCTGACCAAGCAGAAAACGCGCGCCCAAGTCGTCGCGCGCGAAGGCCAGGATCGGGTCCCAGGCGGCGGCCTGGCGCACCACCAGTTTTTCCGGCGCATCGGCGCGATAGAACACCAGATCGGTCTCAAGATATTTTTGCGTTTCCGCAGCCACCCGGACGGGCGCGTCGGCAACCCCGTCGATGATGCTGTTGGCAAGCCGCGTCATTGGCATGGTGGCCGGGTCGATCACCTCGGCTTGCGCATTCCATTCCGCCGCCAGCGCCTCGGCCAGCGCACGGTTAGGCGCCGCCAGCACCCGGCCTGCCGGCGTGTGCACCGGCCGGCCGTCGAGCAGAACCCGGATATCGCCCTTGCCCGCCGCGGCCTCCGCCTGCTGGTAAAATCGCCGGGGCAGGCGCGGCCGGGTGCCGCGCCGCACGGCCTCCGCCGGGTCCAGCACCGGCTCGGAAAATAGCTCTTCAAGGATGTCGCGCATGCCTGATTCCGCCCGCCCGGTACCTATAAAATCAATATATTTCAATAGTTTATTTCGGAAATACAATAATCTGCATGATGCTGCCGTTAATGTTTCCCGCCACCCTGTGGCCGCGATGCACCGCTATTAAGGTCCAGACCATCATCCGCTGTTATAACGGCTGCGGCGGTGGCAATCGCTGGCCCGGTCCACTAAAATTCCCGCGCGGATTCGGCGCCACAAGCCGCACCGCCGAGGAAAGCCGGCCCGCATCTGGCGCGCGGGACTTGCACACGGGCGCGCGACAGCCGTGCGTGCAGAGGAGTCAATGAAACCTACCGACATTGCGGCGCCCGACTACTTCCATAAGGTCGTGGATTGCCAGTGGGCCTGTCCGGCGCACACGCCAGTTCCCGAATACATCCGGTTGATCGCGGCGGGACGCTACAGCGACGCCTATATGGTCAACTGGAAGTCCAACGTGTTTCCCGGAATCTTGGGACGCACCTGCGACCGCCCCTGCGAGCCCGCCTGCCGGCGCGGCCGCGTCGAGAATGAGCCAGTCGCCATCTGCCGGCTCAAGCGCGTCGCCGCCGACTACAAGGACGACATCCGCGCCCGGCTGCCCAAGCCCGCAACACAGAAAAACGGAAAGCGCATCGCGCTCATCGGCGGCGGCCCCGCCTCGCTGACGGTGGCGCGCGATCTAGCGCCGCTCGGCTATCACTGCGTGGTGTTCGACCAGGATCCGAAGGCCGGCGGCATGATCCGCACCCAGATCCCGCGTTTCCGGCTGCCGGAGACGGTGATCGACGAGGAGTGCGACTACATCCTCGAACTCGGCATCGAATTCCACGGCGGCAAGCGCATCAACAGCATGAAGGCGCTGCTGGTGGAGAACTGGGACGCGGTCTTTGTCGGCTCGGGCGCCCCGCGCGGCCGCGACCTCGAGCTTCCCGGCCGCAAGGAAGCCGCCGCCAATATCCATATCGGCATCGACTGGCTGTCGTCGGTGTCGTTCGGCCACATCAGCAAGATCGGCAAGCGCGTCATCGTGCTGGGCGGCGGCAACACCGCCATGGATTGCTGCCGTTCTTCTCGCCGCCTTGGCGGCGAAGATGTGAAGGTCATCGTGCGCTCCGGCTTCGAGGAGATGAAGGCGTCCCCCTGGGAAAAAGAAGACGCCATGCACGAGGACATTCCGATCCTCAACTTCCTGGTGCCGAAGGAATTCACCCATGAGGACGGCAAGCTCACCGGCGTGCTGTTCGAAAAGGTGAAAGCCGATTACGGCGCCGATGGCCGGCGTAACCTCGTCCCCACCGGCGAGCCCGACCAGCATGTACCGTGCGACGACGTGTTGGTCGCGGTCGGCCAGGAGAATTCCTTTCCCTGGATCGAGAAAGATATCGGCATCGAATTCGACAAGTGGCACATGCCCAAGGTCGATCCCAAGACCATGCGCTCGACCCACCCGAAAGTGTTTTTCGGCGGCGACAGCGCGTTCGGTCCGAAGAACATCATCTGGGCGGTCGCCCACGGCCATGACGCCGCGCTGTCGATCGACACGCTGTGCCGCGGCGGTGACATCAACGAGCGGCCGCTGCCCATGGTCGAGATCCTCAGCCAGAAGATGGGTATCCACGAGTGGAGCTACGACAACGACATCGCCAACGACCAGCGCTACCGCGTGCCATTGCGCGACAAGGTGGTGGCTCTGCGCGACATCAAGGCCGAGGTCGAGCTCGGCTTCGACCTGGAGATGGCGCTGAAGGAAACCCAGCGCTGCCTGAACTGCGACGTGCAGACGGTGTTCGAGTCGAAGCTCTGCATCGAATGCGACGCCTGCGTCGACATCTGTCCAATGGACTGCATCACCTTCACCCAGAACGGCGAGGAAGCCGATCTGCGCACGCGGTTGAAGGCCCCTGCCCCCAATCTCACCCAGGACCTCTACGTCGCCAACGATCTCAAGACCGGGCGCGTGATGGTGAAGGACGAGGACGTCTGCCTGCATTGCGGGCTGTGCGCCGAACGCTGTCCGACCGGCGCCTGGGACATGAAAAAATATCTCATCGATATGACCCACGCGGATGACCTATGCAGAGTAGCGGCCCGATCAGCAGCGTAAACGACTTCGTCGTTCGCTTCGCCAACGTCAACGGCTCCGGTTCCGCCAGCGCCAACGAGCTGTTCGCGCGCGCGGTGCTGCGCATGGGCGTGCCGGTGGCGCCGCGCAATATCTTCCCGTCCAACATCCAGGGCCTGCCCACCTGGTACGAGGTGCGCGTCTCGGAAGCCGGCCATCTCGGCGCCCGCGGTGGCACCGACCTGATGATCGCGATGAACCCGCAGACCTGGGACAAGGACGTCGCCAGCATCGAACCCGGCGGCTACCTGCTGTACGATTCCACCAAACCGATACCGGCCGGGAAATTCCGCGAGGATATCACCGTCATCGGCGCGCCGCTGACCGCCATCTGCAACCGTGAATACAGCGATCCGCGCCAGCGCCAGCTGTTCAAGAACATCATCTATGT
>JBKKAF010000073.1:0-7484 GCA_046714775.1 Xanthobacteraceae bacterium
ACGGCGCCTCTGATAAGCCGCATCATGACCTGGGTTCCTGATGATCCCGCCGCCAGCCGCGGCGAGCACGGGCCCCGCAGAGAGCCTAGCTCATCCAAATGTGTTGTGTAAGGCGGCGCCCGCCCCGCTCCGCCCATTGACCTTGCGGCCGCCCAGCCTGTTTGCTGCCCTATCGCTGGCGGGACAGGGGTGGGCGATACGATTGAAGACAGTTACGGCATCGGGCGCCGCCGGGCCGCGCCCGGCCGCGCGAGACAGTTTGTCCGCGGATTCATTCACTTCTTTTCCTACAACCTGATCCTCAAGCGCCGCCGCACTACGTTCGCGCGCGCCGCCGGATTTCGCCTCTTGGTGCGGCCGACGGTGTTTCATCCGCGCTATTTCCTCACCAGCGAGTTTTTCGCGGGCTTCATCGCGGGCCTCGACTTGCGCGGCCAACGCGTGGCCGACGTCGGCACCGGTAGCGGCATTCTGGCGCTCGCCGCCGCGCGGGCGGGTGCGGCGAGCGTGCTCGCCATCGACATCAATCCCAATGCCGCGCGCACCGCCGCCGACAATGCCCACGGCAACGGACTGGGCGAGCGCGTCACGGCGGTGTGCTCCAACCTGCTGTCGGCGCTAGCGCCGCGTGCGCATTTCGACGTGATCCTGTCGAGCCCGCCTTCATTTCCCGGCGAGCCGCGCGATCTCGCCGACCGCGCCTGGCATGCCGGCCCGAACTATCGCGACATCGCCGCTCTGTTCGAACAGGCGCGCGAGCGGTTGGCGCCTGGCGGCCGGCTCTACGTGCTGCTGTCGTCGGATTCCGATCTCGAACATCTCGGCCGGCTGATGGAGCAGGCCGGGTTCCGGGCGCGTCTGGTCGGCAAGCGCTCGATCGTGATCGAGTCTTTCATTCTCTATGAGCTGCGCGCGGCGTAACGCTCGGGGACGCCGCCGCGGTCCTATTGCGCCAGCACGCGCGTCGCCGGAAAGGCGATTTCCACGAGCGTGCCGGCGTTCGGCGTGCTGGTGATGCGGAAGGTGGCGCGGTTGGCTTCCGCCAGCGCCTTGGTCAGCGGCAGGCCGAGCCCGGTGCCGCCGGAGCCCCAGCGGCCCGACGTCGCCAGTTGCCGGAACGGCTCGAGCGCGGTGGCGATGTCCTGCTCATTCATGCCGATGCCGGTGTCGCGCACCCGCAGCACCACCTCGCCGCCGTCGGTCAGCGCGGTCGAGACGATCACCTGTCCGCCGGCCTGGGTGAACTTGATCGAGTTGGACAGCAGGTTGAGCACGATCTGCCGCACCGAACGGGTGTCGGCGACGATCTGCGGCAGCTTCGGCGACAGCGACGTGCGAATGATGATGCGCTCGCGGTTGGCCTGCGCCTGCATGATGGCGACGCACTGGTGGGTGACGTCATTGAGGGTGACGCCGGTGAAGGACAGGTCCATCTTTCCGGCTTCGATCTTGGACAGATCGAGCAGATCGTTGATCAGCGACAGCAGATGCCCGCCGGAACTGTGGATGTCCTTGAGGTAGTCGCGATAGCGTTCGTTGCCGATCGGCCCGAAACGCTCCGCCATCATCACTTCCGAGAAACCGATGATGGCATTGAGCGGCGTGCGGATTTCGTGACTGATCTTGGCGAGGAAATCGGATTTTGCTGACGACGCCCGCTCGGCCTGGCGCTTGGCCTCGGTCAACTCCTCCTCGGTCTTCTTCCACTGGGTGACGTCGCGGAACACGGCGCAGAATTTCTCGGCGCTGCCGAGGGGTCCCATGGTCATGAACAGCGGAATGAGCCCGCCCTGGCGCACCCGTCCGATCACCTCGCGGCCGTCATTCAGTAGGCTCGCCACGCCGTCGCTTACCAGACCGTCGAGATAGTCGGAGGCGACGCGCTCGCTTTCCGGCGCGAACAATTCGACAAACGCGCGGCCGACCAGTTGGTGGGCCTCGTAGCCGAACAACGCCTCGGCGCTGCGATTGCAGGAGAGGATGCGCCCTGCGCGGTCGAGCACGACCGTGCCGTCGGTGGCGGTGTCGAGAATCGATCTGACTTCGCCAAGCTCGGCACGCACCAGATCCGCCGCCGCGGCGGCCGCCTGTTCGCGCTCTTCGCCGAACGGCGGCGTGAGCACCAAGGCATGGGCGCGCTCACCCGCCCATACGGTATTGAACAGGCGCGCCGGCACCGGCACCGGCACCGCGTTGCCGCGCTCGCTCGCAACGGTGAGCGGCTGGCCGTCGCCGGCCTCTGCCGCGCCGTCGGAGGCTTCCACCAGCAGGCTGTCGAGGCCGCCGGCCTCGGTCAGCGCCGCAAGGCTGTCTTGGCGGGACCAGGCCAGGAAGGCGGGATTGGCATAGAGCAGATGGTCGAGCGAATAGACCAGCACGCCGACCGGCAGCCGGTCGAGGATCGATTTTTCATCGGGCGGTGCGCCCTCGGCATCAGCGCCAGCGACGGCGGCGATGGCGGCAGTGGCGTTCCGTGGTTCGCCTTCCGCCGTGCCGTCGGTCGCTTTTTCAGCGCCTGCCGCGCCGAGGCGTTGGGTCAGACGAAGCGATAATTCACGAAAGGCGCGGTGCTCCACCGGGCTGAGGCTCGGCGCATCGGTCTCCATTGTCGGCGCGGGGAAGGGCACGACATTTTCGGCGAATGAAACAGGCTCCGACGCAGCCGCCGCCGTGCCGGCGGTCGCGTCTGTACGACGCGCCTGCGCGAGCGCGGCAAGCTGGGCGAGATCGCGACAGACGCCGAAACCGCGATAACCGCGGAACACCCGGTCGCGATCGAACACCGGCAGGCCGGACAATTCGACCGAGAGGCGATCGGTGCTGCCGTCCACCGGCCAGGCCAAAGTGAGGCCGCTCCAGGTGTCGCGGCTGGCGATGGCGCGGGCGATCTGGCCATCGGGATCGAGGCCGAGCTCGGCGGCGATGTCGCCCCACGGCCGCCCCAGCGCCGTGGCCGAGCGTGGCCCGATCAATTCGATGAAATCGTTGGAGCCGATGGTGAAGCGATCCTCCGCATCCATTTGCCAGACAAAGCGCAACGGATGCCGGCGTTCGATGGCGGCAGGCGCTTCCGGTGCCGCGGACGGTGATTCTGATGTTGGGGGCAGCGTCGCAGCGGCCGCCAGCGGGGCCTCTGTGATTGCCGGCGGCGCATCAGGCTCTGCGGGCAAAGCCGCGTCGGATGTAGCGGCGGGTGGAGCATCGGCCATTGCCACCGGCTCATCTGCTGCGTGTTCGGACGGGGGCCCAGCAGATGCAGGCTCGGCCGATGCCGGTTCGGCGGATGCAGGTTCGGCAGCACTCTCGGCAACAGCAGCGTCGGTCGCTGCAGAGGCGACCGGGGCGCCGACAAAAGGTGCCGACTGGTCGGCGGCCGCAGCCGCGAAGGTCGCGATCAATACCGTGTCGCCGTCGCCGCCCACGCGATCGAGCACGATGGGACCCGCAGGCGTCGCGCCCTCGGCATGACCGCTTGCGATCGCCTGTTCGGCCAGTGCTCCGGCGCCAAGCGCGGCGAGCGATGCCGCGCCGCCAAGGCTCGCGTGCGCAAGGCTCTCGCGCGCAAGGCTCGCGCGCGCTTGCGCTTCGGCATGCAGCAGCGTGCCGTCCGGCAAGAAGGCGGCGATGGCCAGGTCCGATCCGGCCAACAGACGCCGCACCCGTTCTTCCAGCGAGAGGTTGGGACCGGCGCGTTCGCTCGACACCACGAGGACGGCCGGCCTGCCGTCCGCGAGCGTGACGCGCGAACAGGCGCAGGTCAGCGCGCGTCCGATGCCAGCGCCGAAGCCGCGCAGGCGCTCCAGCCGCGGCGTGCCCTCCGCCGGCAGAGTCGCGGCGAGCTGGGCGACCTGGGCCGCCGCCGGCTGTCCGGCATCGAAATGTCGTGTCGCGAGTGCGGCTGGCGTCGGCGCGCCGAAGATCGCGGCGCCGTTTGGATTGGCCCAGAGGATGTGTGAGGCGTCAGTCGACCACGCCCATGCCGGCAGTGCGCTCAGCGCATGCGGCGCAAGGTGTGGATCGCGCAGCCGAACCAACTTGGAACTCAATTCGTTCATCGCGGCTCGCACTGTCGCACACGGCGCCCGGGCACCGGCACTGGGCATTTTAGTCAATTTTTTAGTAGTGGGGACTTCTCCCGGCGTCCACGGCAGTCCGCCCCAGACGGGGTCAAAGCACGGATAACCTTAATCTTCCTGCGGGTTGACGCGCGCATGGCGCAGCTGCCGCAGGTTGGACACAGTTCCTTCCGAGGGAGCCGAACAAGGGCTCAGGCATTGTCAAAGGAGCGGGCAGGGACCGCGCCGCGCAACCGCCCGTCGCGCGCGCGCTCGAGACAGGAGGCGAGAATGGCAAGGAATCAAGGCGAGAACTTTGAAATCTCCCCGGAAATGCGCGCGCTCGCCGAGAAGAGCGTGGAACAGGCGAAACAGGCCTTCGAGGGATTCATCACTGCCGCGCATCGCACCGTCAGCGCCTTTGAAGGGCGGGCGGAGACGGCGCGCAAAGGCGCTCAGGATCTCGGTCAGAAGACCATAGAATTTGCCGAGCGCAATATCGCGACGTCGTTCGATTTTGCCCAGAAGCTGGTGCGGGCGCGCGATGTGGACGAGATGTTGCGGCTGCAGGCGGACTACATCAGGAACCAGATGCAGGCGCTCGCCGAACAGGCGAAAGAATTGGGCGAGAGCGCGGGCCGCACCGCCACGGACACGGCCAAGCCCAAACATTGATCAGATTTCGCCACGTGTGCTCACCGGCCTCCTGAAGCCTGCCCCGAAATAGGGCAGAAGGGCTGTCATGGTGCGATGCAATATTTATGTTGCATTGCACCAAAGGAGGTGCTATATGAGGGTTACAACGGCTGCAGCCCATTTGTTCGTTGTAGGGCGCGGGCCAATCGACAGGTACGGGCCGCGGCCGGGCGGCAGGTCCGAAGATGCCAAGATGCCGCCCTATCCAAGGATGAAAACCAAAGGATGAAAACCATGCCCGAAGTGAACCCCCAAGCTGCCCCGAAGGTGAAGCCGAAGTTCGCCAGCGGTCCGACGGCCTCCGCGTTCGAGCCGCCGAAATTCGATATTCCGAATTTCGAAGTGCCAAAGATGGAAATCCCCGCCGCGTTCCGCGAGATCGCGGAAAAGAGCGTGGCGCAGGCCAAGGAAAGCTACGAGAAAATGAAGTCGGTAGCCGAGGAAGCGACCGACGTGCTGGAGGGCACCTACGCCACCGCCAGCAAGGGTGCGGCCGACTATGGCCTCAAGGTGATCGAGGCGGCGCGCGCGAATACCAACGCCGCCTTCGATTTCTACACCCAGCTGATGACGGTGAAGTCGCTGTCGGAAGTGGTCGAGTTGTCGACCGCGCATGCACGCAAGCAGTTCGAGGCGGTCACCGCCCAGAGCAAGGACCTTGCGTCGATTGCTCAGAAGGTCGCCAACGAGACTGCCGAGCCGATCAAGGACAGCGTCAGCAAGGCCTTCCAGAAGGTCGCTTAATTCGGCGCTCGGCTGCCGAACAGGTTGCCATTGCCGTGGGGCCAAGCCCGGGCTGAAAAGCCCGGGCTTTTTCTATTTGAGACTGCATCTTAGCGGCGCGGCAACAGCGCCCGTGCAGGCTTGCCAAACAATAACCAGGCTCCTAGTTTCCGGCTGCTCGCCGCGATGCGGAAGCTTGTGCAGCTGTAGCTCAGTTGGTTAGAGCGCCGGTCTGTGGAACCGGAGGTCGGTGGTTCGAGCCCACCCAGCTGTACCACTCACACCAGCCGATCAGATCGATCCGGGTCAGCGTCAGCTGATTGCTGATGCGCGCGGCCCAAGACAGCGGCCCAGGACAGCGGCCCAAGACAGATGCCAAGCCGTGTAAACTCCGGAAACGCATCGTCTGGACATTCCATCACCGGCGCATGCCAGCGCGATCGGAAGCGATATCAAGCGCAGGGCGTTCTGCGCATGCGGCAACCCCGCCCCCATAGCGCAGGCTGCGCCAATTCAGCCGCAATATCTTCCAACAATCCTCAAGCGAGGTGCTTGCTGCCGGCCGGATCGTTTGCGAGGTTCGCGCGTTGCGCGGATGCCGGACGCGGAGGGCGAGGGGTTCGGCGAAGCGGGAAGGAATTCGGGAATGTCGCCGCAGGGTGATTGGAAAGTGCCCGCCGCAGTCCAGCCGAAACCGGAGGACTACGGTTACGACCTCGATCGCGCGCTGTCCGCGGTGGTCGGCGTGCGATCGGTCATTCCGGACGATGCCTTCTCCGCCGAAACGCTCGGCACGGAGCGCGCCGGCCATGGTGTGCTGATCCGCAAGGACGGCCTTGTGCTGACCATCGGATATCTGATCACCGAAGCGGACTCAGTGTGGCTGACCACCTTCGACGGCAAGCCGGCTCCCGGTCATGTCATCGGTTACGATCATGAGACGGGTTTCGGGCTGGTGCAGGCGCTGGCCCGTCTCGATCTACCCGAACTGCCGTTCGGACAATCGGGCGAGGTAGAGATCGGCGAGCGCGTGGTGGTGGCGGGAGCCGGCGGACGCCAGCGGTCGGTGGCGGCCGAGGTTGCCGCGCGTCAGGAATTCGCCGGCTACTGGGAATATGTGCTGGACGAGGCGATCTTCACCGCGCCCGCGCATCCCAACTGGGGCGGCACCGCCGTCATCGGTCCGGCCGGCGATCTGATCGGCATCGGCTCATTGCAACTCGACCAGTCGCGCGGCAGCGGTCCGGTCGAACATCTCAACATGGTCGTTCCGATCGATCTGTTGAAGCCGATCCTCGATGACGTGCTTACGCTCGGGCGGCGCAACCGGCCGCCGCGGCCCTGGCTCGGCCTCTACGCCACCGAGGTCGACGATCGCATCGTCATTGTCGGACTGTCAGGCCGGGGTCCTGCCAGGCACGCCGACCTGCGCACCGGCGACATCGTGTTGGCGGTCGATGGGGCGGAGATCACCGATCTGGCCGGCTTGTTTCGGCGTATCTGGTCGCTCGGCCAGGCCGGCGTGGAAGTTCCGATGACCGTCTATCGCGACGGCCGTACCATGGATTTGCGCGTAACCTCGGGCGATCGCAGGCGATTTACGAAAATGCCGCGGCTGCATTAGACCAAACTACAACCAGAAGTGCGCGAAACTCGGCTGCATCCGGCGGCTGGACGGTATTCAAGTGTCGCGCTGGTTAACGTTTAAAAAAGCGCGACCGGCTATTCCTTTAGACATCTCAATTTTTGCGTGAAGAAGCATGTTCCGAGTCATCAACTGCCTCATCACCGAGCACGATTGGCGGCTTGTCCTTCTGGCGGCCGCGATTTGCTTTCTAGCGAGCCTCTCCGCGGTCAATTTGTTTCATCGTGCGCGTGCGACCAAAGGCAGGGCGCGCGCGTTCTGGGTCGGTACCGCGGGCGCGGCGAGCGGCTGCGGCATCTGGGCCACGCATTTTATTGCAATGCTGGGCTACCAGCCCGGCTTTCCGATCGCCTTCGCTATGGGTC
>JBKKAF010000074.1:0-7147 GCA_046714775.1 Xanthobacteraceae bacterium
TCGATCCTGCTGCGGCTGCCGGGCGACGCGTCCTCCGCCGTGACCGTGGTCGAGGGCTACCCGATGGCGCAGCAAGGCCGCGCCGGCACCGCACTCGTGATGACGACCGTGGCCTCGTTCTTCGGCGCCTGCGTCGCCATCGTCTGCGTTGCGACGCTGGCGCCGCCACTGGCGCGGCTGGCGCTCAGCTTCCAGTCGCCGGAGTATTTCGCGCTGATGCTGGTGGGGCTGATCGCGGCCTCGGTGCTGGCGCGCGGCTCGCTGCTCAAGGGCCTCGCCATGGCGGTGCTCGGCCTGATCATCGGCGTGATCGGCCAGGACAAGAACACCGGATTCCCGCGTTTCACCTTCGGGCTGGGCGAGCTGTACGAGGGCATCAACTTCGTCGTGATGGTGGTCGCACTCTTCGGCCTCGCCGAGATCATTCACAACGCGGGGCTTGGCGACAAGCGCGTGGCCTATACCGAGCGCGTGCCGTTGCGCGCGCTCATTCCATCGCGCGCCGACCTGCGCGCCTCGCTCCTGCCGATGGTGCGCGGCTCCGGCCTTGGCGTGTTGATCGGCATCCTGCCCGGCGCGGGGCCCGCGATCAGCTCGTTCATGGCCTATGCCATGGAGAAGCAACTCGCCAAGGATCCTTCGCGCTTCGGCAAGGGCGCGATCGAGGGCCTGGTGGCGCCCGAGGCGGCCAACAATGCCGACGCCCAGACCGCCTTCATTCCGACGCTGACGCTCGGCGTCCCGGGCGACGCCACCACCGCCATCATCCTGGCAGCGTTGATCATTCACGGAATCACCCCGGGCCCGAAGATCATCACCGAGGCACCGCAGCTGTTCTGGGGCCTGCTCGCCAGCTTCTGGATCGGGAACCTGATGTTGCTGGTCTTGAATCTGCCGCTGATCGGGCTGTGGGTGAAGCTCTTACGAGTCCCCTACCCGATCCTGTTTCCGTGCATCCTCTTGTTCAGCACCATCGGCGTTCTTAGCCTCCACAACGCGCCTTTCGAGGTGTTTCTGGTCGCCGCCTTCGGGATCGCCGGCTACGTCTTCCTCAAGCTGGGGTGCGAGCCTACGCCGCTGCTGTTGGGATTGATTCTTGGCCCGATGGTGGAGGAGAATTTTCGCCGCTCGCTGCAATTGTCGCGTGGCGACCCGACAATCTTCCTGACCAGGCCGATCAGCCTGGGATGCCTGATCGTCGGAATTGGCCTGGTGTTGATGGTCGCCGTTCCCGGCCTTCGGCGCAGGAAGCTGGACGACACGCAGGCGAAGCAGCCGGCGCGTGTCGACTTAGGCGATTAGCCAATCGCAAAAACCGATGCGGATGCGCGAATCGACGCACGTAATCGCTGAAAGGGAGGATGACCCAATGCTCAAGCGCTTCTCGAATGCCGGCCTGCTGGCGGTCGCCATCGGCCTATTGGCGGGAATTGGCTCGACGATTGCCTATCCCACCAAGTCCATCACCCTTGTCGTGCCGTTCCCGCCCGGCGGATCAACCGACATCGTCGGACGTGTCGTGGCGGATGGGCTGTCCAAGGAATTGGGCCAGCCTGTCGTCATTGAGAACCGCGGCGGCGCCGGCGGCACGGTGGGGACGGCTGCGGTCGCCAAGGCGGCCCCCGACGGGCACACGCTTTCCCTCGGCACCACCAGCACCCATGCGGTCGGACCGGCGACGCTGAAGGTCGCGTTCGATCCGGTCAAGAATTTCGCGCCGATCAGCCTGGTTGCCGAAACGCCCTACGTTCTCGCCGTCAATAACAACGTGCCGGCCAAGACCGTGGCGGAACTTGTCGCCCTCGTGAAATCGCAACCGGGCAAATTCAACTACGGATCGGCCGGCGCCGGCAGCACCACGCATCTTGCGGGCGCCATGTTTGCGCACGCGGCCGGGCTCCAGATGGAGCACATTGCCTATAATGGAAACGGGCCGGCAACAACCGCCCTGCTTGGCGGCGAGGTGCAGATATTGATGGCCAGCATGCCGGCGGTGCTCAGCCAGATCAAATCCGGCGAGATCCGGGCGCTTGCGGTGGGAACCGTTCGGCGTTCGCCGGAACTGCCAAACGTGCCGACCATGCAAGAGGCCGGCATCGCCGGCTTTGAAGCTTCGCTCTGGCTCGGTGTCGTCGCACCGGCCGGTACGCCCGACGCCATCGTCAAGCAGTTGCACGCTGCCATCGTGAAGACCGTGAACAATCCCGAGGTTGCCAAGCGGCTGCGGGCCAGCGGCGCCGAGCCGTTGACGACGACGCCCGAGGAAATGGGCAAGCAGATTGCGGCCGACCTGGCGAAATACACGAAACTGGCCAAGGACATCGGCATCCAAATGAAATAGGCGCGGCGAGCCGTTCCAGCCGACATCGGCGGCGGGCGCCTCGCCCGGCGTGCAGGCTTGCTTTGCGCGCCCAATTGGCGCTGGCATTGGCGGTCTGTCGTCACCACGTTATGGTCGAACGGATTGATTCCGATCGTGCCATGACCGTTGACCACATCCGCTACGACATCCTGGCCCAGGACGCCTTGCGCGGCGTCGTGCGCACCGTGCTGACGGACGCCGCCAAGAACGGCCTCCCCGGCGAGCATCATTTCTACATCACCCTCGATACCCAGGCCGAAGGCGTGCGGCTGTCGCAGCGCATGCGCGCGCAATATCCCGAAGAGATCACCATCGTGCTGCAACACGAATTCTGGGATCTCGCGGTCGGCGACAAGGGTTTTGAGGTCGGCCTGTCGTTCGGCGGCGTGCGCGAGCGGCTGGCCGTGCCGTTCGACGCCATCAAGCGCTTTGTCGATCCCTCGGTGCAGTTCGCGCTGCAATTCGAGGAGGTGATGGTGGAGAGCGAAGACGGCGCCGCTGACGACGATGCGGCGCAATCCGGCAAGCCCGGCGAGACGCGCCCGCCGGCCGATAAAGCGCCGCGCCCCCTGGCCGCGGTTCCCGCTCCGCTCAATCCTGCGCCGGGGGAGAATGCCTCCGGCGACGATCCCGACAAGCCTGCGGGCAGCGCCGAGGTGGTGCGGCTGGATCGCTTCCGCAAGAAATAGAGCTAAGAAATACAGCGGCATGGCAAAGACGCGCGTCGAGACGGATTCGTTTGGGCCGATCGCGGTGCCGGCCGACCGCTATTGGGGCGCCCAGACCGAACGCTCGCGCCGCAATTTCCGCATCGGCGAGGAGCGCATGCCACGGCCGCTCATTCGCGCGCTCGCCTTGATCAAGCGCGCCGCCGCCGAGACCAACCACCGGCTCGGATTGCTCGACGCCCGCCGCGCCCGCACCATCGTGCGCGCCGCCCAGGAGGTGGTCGACGGCAAGCTCGACGATCACTTCCCGCTGGTGGTGTGGCAGACCGGCTCCGGCACCCAGACCAACATGAACGTCAATGAGGTGATCGCCAACCGGGCCAATGAATTGCTCGGGGGCAAGCGCGGCGCCAATGCGCCGGTGCATCCCAACGATCACGTCAATATGAGCCAGTCGTCGAACGACTGCTTTCCGACCGCCATGCATATCGCGGCGGCCGAGGAGATCACCCAGCGGCTGATCCCGGCGCTCACGCATCTGCAAAACGCGCTGCAAAAGAAATCCAGGCAGTTTGCGCGCATCATCAAGATCGGGCGCACCCACACGCAAGACGCCACGCCGCTGACGCTCGGCCAGGAGTTTTCCGGCTACACCGCGCAGGTCAAGAACGGCATCGCCCGCACCCGGCTCGGCCTGAAAGAGCTCTATCCGCTGGCGCAGGGCGGCACCGCGGTCGGCACCGGTCTCAACAGCAAGCCGCAATTCGCGCGGCTCGTCGCCAAGCGGATTGCCGCACTCACCAAGCTGCCGTTCGTCAGCGCGCCCAACAAATTCGAGGCGCTGGCCGCCCACGACGCCATCGTGTTCGCCCATGGCGCGCTCGCCTCGGTGGCGACCGGCCTGTTCAAGATCGCCAACGACATCCGCCTGCTCGCCTCCGGTCCGCGCTCCGGCCTGGGCGAGCTGATCCTGCCGGAGAACGAGCCCGGCTCATCGATCATGCCGGGCAAGGTCAATCCGACACAATCCGAGGCGCTGACCATGGTGTGCTGTCAGGTCTTCGGCAACAACGCATCGATCGCGGTGGCCGGCAGCCAGGGCCATTTCGAGCTCAACGTGTTCAAGCCGGTGATCGCCTACGACCTGTTGCAGTCGATCCGGCTCCTGGCCGACGCCGCGCGTTCCTTCACCGACCATTGCGTCACCGGCATCCGCGCCGACGAAGCGCGCATCCGCGAATTGATGGAACGGTCATTGATGCTGGTCACCGCTTTGGCGCCCAGGATCGGCTACCAGCGCGCGGCGGACATCGCCAAGGCGGCGCACCGGAACGGCACCACGCTGCGCGAAGAGGCGCTCCGTCGCCGCGTTGTGTCGTCACGGGAATTTGATCGTCTGATGCGGCCGGAGAAGATGATTCGCCCAAGCTGAATTGCAGCTGGATGCAACCATTTGGCGTATTCGTAATTGTTATTCTACATTTCTAATGACACGCTCCTGACAAGGGCAGTACATCGGCACAAGTAACAGTGCTGTCATGCAAGGTGAGGTAACGTTTAGCCGCCAGCCTAGCGAATATTCGAATACTTCGATGCAGATAGCATGAGTATACTCGCGTCGGTCCTCTGATACCGTTGTCTAGAGCCTGATTGCTTCAGGTTGAATCGCAATCACGCTCTAGGTTATTGTTTGAGCATGATCTTTTCCGAAAACCGGTTCCCACTTTTCGGGATCATGCTCTAGCGACGTCAATAGGCACCTCAACCGCTCGTGGATGGTCAATATAGATTGACGATTCAGTGGACCGTGTGGGGCCGACACCTTGATATCGGCTGGCATCTGGGTACGGATTTATTACAATTGTAGTGCTGGGAAACCTCCGAGGAACAAGATGCTGCGGTATAGCGTAGGTAAGTGAAAGCAGGGGTCCGAAGCCAGACCCGCATCGTCAAAATACCCGGTTACCGTCGAGGCCACGGAATGGGTGACGTCTTCGATCTTCGGCAGGCACGCAAACAGGCGGCACGGGCAATGCAAGCACACCGCGCGGCCGTCAACCAATTGCTGCACGAGGTAGGAAACCTCGCGTGCAGCGGCGGCGTTGCGCGCAAGGTGAAGTCAGCCGCGACCCCGATCGGCACCGGGTGACAATAGGAGAGCGCGATGAAATCGCCGGTCGTTAAACGCTCGATCGTTATCGCCGGTCACAAGACAAGCGTCAGTCTCGAGGATGCGTTTTGGGGTGGGCTGAAGGACATCGCCGTCGGCCGTGACCTGACCTTGTCCGATCTGGTCGCCTCGATCGATACCGATCGGCGGCACGGCAACTTGTCCTCGGCCATTCGCCTTTTTGTCCTTGATCACTATCGCAGTCAGGTGCCCGAGGAGAAGGATCAGCGTGAGGCCGCGCGCTCGGGCGCAACGCGCAACACGCCTGTCGCACAGAACGCCTGACTGCCGCAGCGGCCGCGCAACTCCGATCGGGCTGAGTCGAAAGTCTTCCGCTCGTCCCCGCGCAAGCGGGGACCCAGAGTTCGCCGCGGGAATCCTGGATTAAGACGCAGACGTTTTCGGGCCTCATCCTTCGAGACGCAGACCACGCAAGCCGGGTTTACCCGACTTGCGATTTATGAGGGCCGATCTCGGGTAAACCCGAGATCGGATGGTCCGCTCCTCAGAGCCTGGCCGAAAATGAAGTTGAGTCATTTCAAGAAGTTGCATGAGTCGTTTTCGACGGGAAACCTTAGATCGCCTTTGCGTAGAGCCCCGCGGGAATGCCCTTCGCAAGAAGGAGGAATCTGATACCTCCGAAAAAACGATTTCGAACCCCTTGATTTTGCTCAGCGCATTTTGAGTCAGACTCTCAGGATGAGGATTGAAGGTCGATCGCACTCAGCCGTGCAGTCTAAGTGATCCTCATGGTGAGGAGCGCAGCCATAAGCGCGTTTACGCGCGTCCATAGCCCGTCGCAGACGGGCGTAAACGCCCTTGAGGACGCGCTATGGGCTGCGCGTCTCGAACCATGCTGCCTCGGGATTCCCGCTTGCGCGGGAATGAGCGGAGCATGAATCAGCGGGAGCTAATTACTAGAGCATGATCCCGAAAAAGCCTGCCCCGGACTTGATCCGGGGTGGGAACCGGTTTTCGGAAAAGATCATGCTCAAACAATAAGCTAGAGCGTGATTGCGATTCAACCTGAAGCAATCACGCTCTAGCGGCTTTCCAACCACGGTGACGTGCCATCGGCGCGCGGCACCGGCGCCGGCACGATATTGATCGGCGGCGGCAACGCGGGCGCTACGCGCGAGGGCTCGCTCCCCTTCTGATTCTGGCCGCGTGCGGCCGCGCTCGGTTGCTGCACCGGCGCCGTGGTCGAGCGTCGTGGTGCGGCGGGCGCCGGCGGAGCGGCGGCTGGCGCAGTCGTCTTGTTGGGCGTCGGTATCTGCGGCACAGGCGCAACGATCGGTGCGGGGGGCGCGGCCGGCTGTTCGCGGCCGGATTCCAAAGCATCGAGCCGCCTCGCCTGCTGCTCGACCGCGCGCAACGCCAGCCAGCTCGCAAACGCAGTCACTTCGAGCGTGCGCTTGGGCGAATCGAATGCGCCCTTGAGCGCAATGGCGATCTGCGGACGGCTGGTCACCACGCTGTCGGTGGCCGCCGGTCCCGACAGCGTCAGCCGTGCGTCGATGGCGTTGTCGGTGAGATCCATGCCGGCACTCAAGACCAGCTCGGCGCCCTGCGCCCGGATCATCATATTGCCGAGCCGCGCCTGCCCGGCCCGGATGCCGATCTCGCCGGCCGCCAGCGGAATCGGCAGACCGCCGGTCGCCAGCGCGGTTTCCATGCGGTCGCGCACCCGCACGGCGTCGATCGGCAGGCCCTGGTCGGCGGCGCGGATGACGGCTTCGAACGCCGCCGGATCGAGCCGCGCAATACCGCCGTCCTGCAGCGTGAAAGTGCCGCCGCCGCCGAGCGATCCGATCAGCGCGCCGGGGCTGCGGCCGCTGCCTTCGATCGTGAGATCGAGCGTCAGCCGGCCGTTGAGCGGCGGCGCCCCCTGGGCGGGCAACAATTCGGCGGCATCGGCGCCGGCAAGGCGCAACCGGCTGCGCGCCG
>JBKKAF010000075.1:0-6930 GCA_046714775.1 Xanthobacteraceae bacterium
CAAAGCCGAGTTCGCGCGCCAAGGCCGCGACCTGCCGCTCGTGCTCGGGATAGCGGTAGGCGTGCATGAATACGATGGCGACCGCGGCGATGCCATCGGCTTTCGCTGCGGCGAGTTGTGCGCGCAAAGCGGCGAGGTCGGGCGCCTGCTCCACGGTGCCGTCGGCGCGCACGCGCTCGTCGACTTCCAGGGCGCGCTCGTACAGCATCTGCGGCTTGACGATGTGCTTGGCGAAAATCTTCGGGCGCGCCTGGTAGCCAATGTTCAACGCGTCGCGGAAACCTTTGGTGATCAGCAAGAGCGTGCGTTCGCCCTTGCGCTCGAGCAGCGCATTGGTGGCGACGGTGGTGCCCATCTTCACCGCGCCGATCTGCCCGGCCGGGATCGGCTGGTCCTTCGTCAGGCCGAGCAGATCGCGGATGCCCTGCACGGCGGCGTCGCGATAGGCCTCGGGATTGTCCGAGAGCAGCTTGCGCGCGACCAGCGCGCCGTCCGGCCGCCGCCCGACGATGTCGGTGAAGGTGCCGCCGCGGTCGATCCAGAAATCCCAGGTGTTCCGATCCGTCATGCAAACAGTATCGGCATCAGAGGGTGCCGGTCGCAAGCGCGATGGGCGTAGCCTATTTCGGCCGCGCGTCGACCTTGCCGATCATGACCATCACTTCGCTGTTCTGCCAGTAAATGCGATAGTTGATGGTCGCGAGCTCGCGCGGGGTCTCGGCCTGCCCCTGACAGGTCTTTTCAGATGACGTGCTGCTCAAGGTGGTAAGCCCGGTCAGGCTGGTGAGCTCGACATTCTTTTGCTTGAAAATGTCGCGCAGGATCGCAGTCGCCGTATCGGAGTCGCAGGCGGGCAGGCTGGGAAAGAATACGCCCGCGAGCTTGATGAATCCGCTGAGCGCCAGAATGCCGCCGGCGGCCAGCATGATCCAGCGCGAGGCCTTCTGCCAGAAAGTCTTGGGCGCTTGCGCGGGAGCTGCGGAGGGCTGGACGGTGTCGGTCGTGCGGCGCGAGCTCCGATGGGGTCATTCCCGGCGACCCAGCATCGGGCCGCAACCGGTGTCAGTCAAATTGCACTCACGCCGTCCGAAATTGGCGGGGGCCCGGCGGGTTTTTCCGCCGAGCCCCCTTGTTGGCGCATGATCTCATCCGAAACCTTTTCGGGATCATGCGTAAGCGTCAGCCAGCCTGTAAGCCGGGTTCTGTAAGGCGTGCAGCACGTACTGCACGCGTGACGGCCATTCCTCTGGGACGCCGGTTACCCGGCGCCTCCGGCAACCTACCCGGACGGCCGGATCCGGACATGGATCCCGGATCCCCGCTTTCGCGGGGACTCGCGCCGCCCCTATTCGGTCTTGCTCCCGGTGGGGTTTGCCGTGCCGCCTGCGTTGCCGCAGGCGCGGTGCGCTCTTACCGCACCGTTTCACCCTTACCGCGGCAAACGCTACGCTCCGCGGCGGTCTGTTCTCTGTGGCACTTTCCCTGGGCTCACGCCCGCCGGACGTTATCCGGCACCGTATGTCCATGGAGCCCGGACTTTCCTCCCGGACCGCCTTTCGGCCTAGGTCCGAGCGGCCGTCCAGCCGACTGACACTATAGGGATGGGGCTGCGGGCGGTTGCCGTCAAGGGCGCAAGGGGTTCAGTTTGCCCGACAATTCCTCTATTCAAGGAGATGGTTTCCTCTCAACGAGCCGCGCTCCGGCTCCCGTGGGCGCGATGACGCAATCCCAAGGCTTTATCGAAAAACACGGGCTGTGGACCGAGGATCAGACCCGGCAGGCAGCGGAGCTCAAGCGCCGGGTGCAAAAGGAGGAGCTGCGCTTTGTGCGGCTCGCCTGGGCGGACCCGCACGGCGCCTCGCGCGCCAAGGCGGTGACCGCGCCCGCCTTCATTGCCGCGCTCGAGACCGGCTACAACATCAATGTCGCGACCACGACGCTGGATTCCGCCGCCGCCCGCACCTTCGCCTCGTTCACGCGTGGCGGCGGCATGGGGCTCGACGAGATGACTGGCTCGCCCAATCTGACCATCGTGCCCGATCCGGCGACCTTCCGCGTGCTGCCGTGGGCGCCGGGCGTCGGCTGGATCCTGTGCGACGAATATTTCAACAACGGCGTGCCGTTCCATTTCTCGCCGCGGCAGCTCCTGCGCAAACAGTTGCGCCGGCTGCAAGAGCAGGGGATGAGCCTGATCGTCGGCCTGGAGGTCGAGTGGTATCTGCTGAAATTGGCGGACGAGCCGCTCACCGACGACAATGTGAGCCTGCCCGGCATGCGCGGCCGCCCGCCCAAAACCTATCCGGTCGAGCCCGGCTACTCCTATCACTCCGAATCCAATATGGACGTGATGCAGCCGGTGCTGACAGCGTTGGCCGCGGCTTTCGAAGAGATCGAGCTGCCGCTGCGCTCGATCGAGAACGAGTTGGGCCCCGGCCAGGTCGAATGCACCTTTGCAGCCCAGGCGGCGTTGCAGGCGGCCGATGACTTGCTGTTGTTCCGCACCGCGACCAAGCAGATCTGCCGCCGCATGGGCTACATGGCCACTTTCATGACCCGTCCCGCGCTCAAGGGTTTTTGTTCGAGCGGCTGGCATCTGCATCAGTCGGTGGTGGATGCCGAGAGCGGCCGCAATCTGTTCATGCCGGAGCGCGAGGGCTTTCCGCTCTCGCCGTTCGGGCGAAATTATCTCGGCGGACTGCTGAAACACGCGCCGTCTTCCACGGTATTCGCGACGCCGACGGTCAACGGCTACCGCCGCTTCCGGCCGAATTCGCTGGCCCCCGACCGCGCGTCCTGGGGCTACGACCACCGCGGCGCCATGATCCGGGTGCTGGGCGGGCCCGGAGATCCGGCGACCCGGATGGAAAACCGCATCGGCGAACCGGCCGCCAATCCTTATCTCTTTATCATGTCCCAGATCGTGGCCGGCCTCGATGGCGTCGAGCACGGGCTCGATCCCGGCCCGCAGGATGACGAGCCCTATGCGGCCGAACGCCCTGCGCTGCCCAAAAGCCTGACCGCGGCGCTGCAAGCGCTCGAGGAGGAGCCGTTGTTTCGCGGCCAACTCGGCGACATATTCATCGACTATTTCCTCAAGCTGAAACGTAACGAGGCCGGCCGCTTCCAGAAGTTTCTGGAAGAGAGCGGCATGTCAGAGCCCGCCGACGAGCCGACTGTTTGGGAGCAGAACGAGTATTTCGATTTCTTCTGAGAAGCGGACGGGATTGTTGTAACCTCTCCGGTAAGCGGGGGAGGGAGAAGGACCAAGGACTGGCGGATGCTGGAGAAACTGACGCCGAGCCGGCTGGACGCGCCTCCCTACGATTGGGACGATTTGGTCCAGGAGGATCGCGTGCACCGGCTGATCTATACCGATCCGGCGATCTTTGCCGCCGAGATGACGCATATCTTCGGCGCGGTGTGGGTCTATCTCGGGCACGAAAGCCAGATCGCCAACAACAACGACTTCATCACCACCAAGCTCGGGTTGCGCCCGATCATCCTGCTGCGCGACCAGCAGGGAAAGATCCGGGCGCTCTACAACCGCTGCACCCATCGCGGCACCACGCTGTGCCGCAAGGAAAAAGGCTCGGCCAAGTTCTTTCAGTGCCCCTATCACGGCTGGAGCTTCCTCAATACCGGCAAGCTGCGGGCGGTGCCCTGGCCCGACGGCTATGCCGGTGATTTCAAGGATTCGAAATTCAATGTCGCCCAGGTGCCGCGGGTCGATAGCTATCGCGGCTTCATCTTCGGCACGCTCAATCCCGACGCGCCTTCGCTGCTCGATTATCTCGGCGCCATTAGGAAGCCGATCGACGACTGGCTCGACCGCAATCCCGGCGGCAAGGTCGTGGTCTGCGAGGCCAATCGGCTGAAATACAAGGGCAACTGGAAGCTCGCCTTCGACAATTCCGGCGACGGCTACCACGTCGTGTTCTCGCATCGCTCGCTGTTGGACATGGAAAACCGGCTCGCCGACGAGTCGAACAAAGGCATGTCGTATTACCGCGGCAGCCCCGACACCGCGCCGATGTACATGCAGTACACCGGCCACGGCCATCACTTCAAAGACAAGCGCCCGAACATCCAAAAACGCGCCGGCGGGCTGTGGTCGATCGAAGGCCCGCACCCGGGCATGGAGCATTTTGCGGAGGAGCTGCGCCGCCGCTACGGCGCCAAGGCCGACGAATTGCTCGACCTCGCCGGCTCCGAGCCGGTCAACATCAACGTGTTTCCCAATCTCTCGCTGCTCGGCAACCACATCCAGGTGTTCGAGCCGCTGTCGGTCGATGAGACCAACGTCACCTGGTACGGCACCGCGGTGGTGGACGAACAGGGCGTGCTCGGCGGCGCGGTCGGCGAGGTCAATGCGTTGCGCATGCGCACCCAGGAGAGCTTCCCGAATTTCGGCGAGGTCGACGACCTCGCCAATTTCGAAGAGATCCAGCGCGGGTTGGCCTGCCAGGAGGACGAGTGGATCTATATGCACCGCGGGCTCGGCATTCCCGGCCGCGTGCGCAAGGACGACAACGGTCTGATCACTGCGCCGGCCACCGACGAAGCCTTCATGCGGGAATATATCCACGAATGGAAACGGTTGATGAAGGCGCAGCCCAACCTGGTTGTGCAGCGGGAAGTGTGATGAAAAATGACCGATCCAATCGGCCTCATGCTGAGGAGCATCGCGAAGCGATGCGTCTCGAAGCATCGCAAGTCGGGTCTACCCGACTTGCGCACTATTAGCGCCGATCTCGGGTACACCCGAGATCGGTGGCCGCCCCCGTCCTTCGAGACGCCCACTCCGTGCGCTCCTCAGGATGAGGGCGGAGCAGGGAAAGTAAGACCACAATATGCAGCCCGCCCACGATCCCTCGCTCAGCTCCTACTACGTCACCGATGCGTTCTATCGGGAACTGGTCGAGAGCTTTTCCGACTGGCAGGGCGAGGATCGGGCGGTCGGCGATGCGGCCGAGCGCGACCGCTTTCGCGCGCTGCTGGAGCGCGAAGCGCGGCTGCTTGACCAGCTCGATTTCGATCGATGGCTGAAAATGTTCGCGCGCGAATGCGCCTATTGGGTGCCGGCGACGCCGGAGCGCGGCGACCCGCGCCGCGAGGTCGCCATCTCGTTCGACGACCGGCGGCGGCTTGAGGACCGGATTTTCCGCCTGCGCTCAAGCTATGCCTGGTCGCAGGCGCCGAAATCGCGCACCGTGCGCGCGATCTCCAATGTCGAGGTCTTCGACACCGACCGCGCGACCGTCCGCATGGTGCGCTCGAACTTCCTGATCAGCGAATTTCGCGTGGACGGCACCCGCTTTCTATCCGGCTGGTGCGGCCACCGCTTTGTGCAGCAGGACGGACGCTGGGAGATCGCGGTGCGCCAGGTCAATCTGATCGATTGCGATCAGAACCTGCGCAATCCCAGCATCGTCCTTTAGGATTACGTCGCGTTGCGCGCGGCAAGCAGCGCCTTCAAGGTATTGATGGTCGAGAGATCGAGCACCCCGTCCACCCGCGCCGGACGGAAATGGCGCTGGAATGCGGCGATGGCATCGCGCGTCCCGGCGTCGAGGTAGCCGCTGGTCGTGGCGATGCCGTAGCCGTATTGCGCCAGCAGCGCCTGCATTTCGGCCACCGCCGGAGCGCTGTCGCCCAGCACGTGGATCGGCCCGCCCTGGACCAGGGGCGCCGGCTTCACCCAGAGGCCAATGCCGGAGTCATGCAATATCCGCCAGGGGAATTTTTCGCCCGGGTCCTGTTTGCGTGCCGGCGCGACGTCGGAATGGCCGAGCACCCGGTGCGGCGGAATGCGGTGGCGGGTGCGGATGCCGCGGCACAGCGTGGTCAGCGCGGCAATCTGCCGCTTGGGAAAATCCGGATAGCCGAAATCGTGTCCAGGATTGGCGATCTCGATGCCGATCGAGCAGGAATTGATGTCGGTTTCGCCGGCCCAGGAGGCGGCGCCCGCATGCCAGGCGCGGCGCGCCTCCGGCACCAATTGCACCACGCGGCCATCCTCGATCACGACGTAATGGGCGGAGACTTCGCTGGCCGGATAACACAGGCGGTCGATCGCCTCGTCGGCGTGACGCATGCCGGTGTAGTGCAGGACGATCATGTCCGGCTTGGCGCCGTTCTTGCGCTCGCCGTGGTTCGGCGATGGCCGAACCTCCGCGACGATGCAGGAATCGGGACGAAACTCTGACACAAGCAGGACCATACGCGAAACCGTTGAACGCGTTACAGGGCCGGCCGGACGGAACGCAAGACGAGAAGATCGTCGGGGCGGGACAGTTGGATTGTGCAGAAAGCCCGATCGGGGCACAAGCACAACGCGCCGGAAGCGAGCGCGCCGCGGGCGATTCCCTTTTACTGTTGCGAAGCTGCCGCACTTTCCACAGTCGTGCGCAAAAAACAGAAGGCGGTCCGGATTCCGTGTGGCTCTCCGGACCGCCCGCTGTGGGACGCTTTGATCCGCCCCGCTACTCAATGTTACGCTAACGTAGTTACGCTAACGTACCGTACTTACTAGCGCTGCGGCGGTGCGCCGGGGCGCTCGGCCGGGGTCTGCGGGGAGTCGCCACGCGGCGCCTGGCCGGTGGTCGGGGCGCCACCCGGGCGCTGCGACGGCGCTGAGGTGGTACGAGCCGGCGGGTTGTACGGCTTGAAGTCCGCCGCGGCCTTCAACTCGTCCTTGGTCATGGACAGCTTGAGCTTCAGCTCTTCGCGGTCGTTCGCCGGCTGCACCTGGAAGGAAGCAGGGCTCAGCGCCACGTCTTTCGCGCCAATGCCGAGGAAGCCGCCGACGCCGATCACATAGGCGACCACCTTGCCGTCCTTCTCGAACAGGATGTCGTTGACATCGCCGATCTTCTCGTCATTGGCGCCGATCACGTCGGTGCCTTTGAACTTCGAGGCAAGCCACTGATC
>JBKKAF010000076.1:0-23894 GCA_046714775.1 Xanthobacteraceae bacterium
ACCGTAAACAGAGGTTCCCGCTTTCGCGGGAATGACCCGGTGCAGAGGAAAGCCAAGTGCCTTCCACAAAGAAAAAGGCCCGGATCACTCCGGGCCTTTCGCAACTCGATAGCAGCGCCGATTACTCGGCTGCTTCGGTCTCGGCGATTTCCTTGCCGGTCGCCTGGTCGACGATCTTCATGGACAGGCGGACCTTGCCGCGCTCGTCGAAGCCGAGCAGTTTCACCCACACCTTGTCGCCTTCCTTGACGACGTCGGTGGTCTTGCCGACGCGCTGGACGGCGAGCTGGGAGATGTGGACGAGGCCGTCCTTGGCGCCGAAGAAGTTCACGAACGCGCCGAAATCGGCGGTCTTGACCACGGTGCCCTGGTAGACGGCGCCCACTTCGGCCTCATCGGTGATCGACTTGATCCACTTGATGGCCGCATCGATCGAGTTGCCGTCGGAGGACGAGACCTTGATGGTGCCGTCGTCGTTGATGTCGATCTTGGCGCCGGTCTTTTCGACGATCTCGCGGATCACCTTGCCGCCCGAACCGATCACTTCGCGGATCTTGTCGGTCGGGATGGTGATGGTCTCGATGCGGGGAGCGAACTCGCCGACCTGGCCACGCGAGGCGGTGATGGCCTTGGCCATTTCGCCCAGGATGTGCTCGCGGCCGCCCTTGGCCTGACCGAGCGCGACCTGCATGATCTCCTCGGTGATGCCGGCGATCTTGATGTCCATCTGCAGGCTGGTGATGCCGTCGGTCGTGCCGGCGACCTTGAAGTCCATGTCGCCCAAATGATCCTCGTCGCCGAGAATGTCGGAGATGACCGCGAAATCCTTGCCTTCGAGGATCAGCCCCATGGCGATGCCCGCGACCGGGCGCTTCAACGGAACGCCGGCGTCCATCAACGCGAGGCTTCCGCCGCACACCGTCGCCATCGACGACGAGCCATTGCTCTCGGTGATGTCGGACAGGACCCGAATGGTATAGGGGAAATCCTCGTTTGACGGCAGCATCGGGCGCAGCGCGCGCCACGCGAGCTTGCCATGGCCAATCTCGCGGCGTTTGGTGCCGCCCATGCGGCCGGTCTCGCCGACCGAGTAGGGCGGGAAGTTGTAGTGCAGCAGGAAGGATTCCTTGTAGGTCCCCTGCAGCGCGTCGATCCACTGCTCGTCCTCGCCGGTGCCGAGCGTGGTGACGACCAGCGCCTGGGTCTCACCGCGGGTGAACAGCGCTGAGCCGTGGGCTCGCGGCAGCACGCCGGCCTCGGCCACGATCGGACGTACGGTTTTCAGGTCACGGCCATCGATGCGCTTGCCGGTGTCGAGGATGTTCCAACGCACGATCTTGGCTTCGACGTGCTTGAACACGCCGCCGATGCGCAGCTTGTTGAAGTTGGGATTTTCCGCGCCGCCCGGGAAGTAGTGTTCCATGACCTTGGCTTTGACGGCGGCGACGGCGTTTTGGCGCTCCATCTTGCTGGGAATGGCGTAAGCCGAACGCAGCTCCTGCTCGACCAGCCCGAGGATTTCCTTTTCCAGCACGGCGTCATCGGCCACGTTGTGGTCGCGCGGCTCCTTCGCGGCCTTCTCGGCCAGATCGACGATCGCCTGGATAACCGGCTGGAAATGCCGATGGCCGAACATCACGGCGCCGAGCATGATGTCTTCGTTGAGCTCCTTGGCCTCGGATTCCACCATCAACACCGCGTCTTGGGTGCCGGCGACGACGAGGTCGAGTTGGCTCTCGGCCATTTCGTCGAGCGTTGGATTGAGCACGTATTCATTGTTGGTGAAGCCGACGCGGGCGGCGCCGATCGGACCCATGAACGGCGCGCCCGAGAGCGTCAGTGCGGCCGAGGCGGCGACCAGCGCGAGGATGTCGGGATCGTTCTCCAGATCGTGCGACAAGGTGGTCACGATGACCTGGGTCTCGTTGCGCCAGCCGTCCGCGAACAGCGGCCGGACCGGGCGGTCGATGAGACGGGAAACCAGGGTTTCCTTCTCGGTCGGACGGCCTTCGCGCTTGAAATAGCCGCCCGGAATGCGGCCGGCGGCGTAGTACTTCTCCTGGTAGTCGACGGTCAGCGGCAGGAAGTCGACGCCTTCGCGCGGCGTCTTGGCGGCGACCACGGTCGCCAGCACGGTGGTATCGCCATAAGTGGCGAGGACGGCCCCGTCGGCCTGGCGGGCTACCTTACCGGTCTCGAGGACGAGCTTGCGCCCGCCCCAGTCGAGCTCAACACGATGAATATTGAACATTGCGATTGTCTCTCACGGTTTTCGCGAAGGGGCGAAAGCCATGAGCAAGACGGCGAGACGCTGAAGCGCACATCGGCTGCGCGCATTCCTTCAACGTCCGGCGATCCTGCCATGGCCTTCGGGCCTTCATTTGAACGGACCGACATTCGGCCCGTCTCTGAAATCGGCAGCAGTACGCTGCCGGATGAAACAGCGGATAACGTTGTCATCCGCTCGGCGAGCGCGCGAACGACGGTCGCGCGCAATAGCACCTCAGCGGCGAATGCCCAGCCGCTCGATCAACGCCTTGTAGCGCGCCGGGTCGGTACGATTGAGGTAATCGAGCAGCTGACGGCGCTGGGACACCATTTTGAGCAGCCCACGGCGGGAATGGTTGTCCTTGACGTGGGCCTTGAAATGCTCGGTCAGGTTGGTGATGCGCTCCGACAGGACCGCAACCTGCACTTCCGGCGACCCGGTGTCGCCGGCCTTGGTGGCATAGGTTTGGATGACTTCGGCCTTGCGGCCGGGGGTTATCGACATCGTCAATGACCTTCTTGTGGGCCGGCGCTGCCTACCAGGCCGGCCAGGTTGAACACGCGCTTGGGGATGATCTCGCCGCGGTCCACTTCGGCCAGGGCGATCAGTCTGCCCGACGCCGTTACACTGACTGGACCGCGAAACACGGGGGCATCCCGCCCGCGCAACAAGACGGCCTGACCCTGTTGGAGTCGGGCCGCATCTGCCTTGCTGACGGCCAGCGCCGGGATGTCGTCCAGCGCGGTCTCAACGGGCAGTAGCAGTTCGGCGAGGTTTCCCTCGCCGGCAGCGGCTCTATGACACAAAGGATCGAGCCGTTCCAGCAAAATCATGTGGGCCTCTTGGAACGGGCCCACAAGGGTCCGCCGCAACGCAGAGACGTGGCCGAAGCATCCGAGCAGGCGTCCCAGGTCGCGCGCGAGCGCGCGCACATAGGTTCCCTTGCCGCATTCGGCGGCGAGCACGGCATGATCGGGATCGGGCAGGTCCACGAGTTCGAGCTTGTGGATCTCGACCGGACGCGCCTGCAGTTCCACCGTCTGGCCGTCGCGGGCGAGATCATAGGCCCGCTCGCCCTCGATCTTCACCGCGGAAAAACGCGGCGGCACTTGCGAAATCGTGCCGGTGAATTGCGGCAGCAGCGAAGTGATATCGGCGGCCGCCGGCCGCGCCGGGCTGCCGTGCACCACGCGCCCTTCGGCGTCGTCGGTGTCGCGTTCCTCGCCCCAGCGAATGGTGAAGCGATAGCGCTTGCGTCCATCCATCACGAACGGAACGGTCTTGGTGGCCTCGCCGAGCGCGATCGGCAGCAGACCGGATGCCAGCGGATCGAGCGTGCCGGCATGACCGGCGCGCTTCGCCTTGAACAGATGTTTCACCACGCTGACCGCATGGGTCGAGGTCATACCGACCGGCTTGTCGAGCGCCACCCAGCCGTGCACGTCGTGCTTCTCGCGCTTGCGCTGCGGTTGTTTGCCGGCTCGCGCGGGCGGCGCGGGCAGGACTGCGGCCGGATCGGACATCATTCGTCCTTTTCGCCCGCGAGATCGCGGCGTACTGCAGGCGTTCGCAAAAGCTTCTCGATCCGTTCCGCTTCGTCGAATCGTTCGTCGATCAGGAAACGAAGCTCGGGTGCGAATTTCAGGTTAACGTGGCGTGCGATCTCGCCGCGCAGGAAACGCTTGTTGCGCTCGAGCGCCGCCAGCACCTTGTCGGCGTCGCGCCCGCCGAGCGGCATCACGTAGATGGTGGCGAGCCGCAGATCGGCGGCCATGCGCACTTCCGGCACGGTGATCATGCGGCCCTCCAAAGCGGGATCGTGCACCTCGCCGCGGATCAGCATCTCGGCCAGCGCGTGTCGCACCAGTTCGCCCACGCGCAGCTGGCGCTGCGAGGCGCCGACCGGATGATCGCGGCGGTGATGGCGTGGCATCTCGTGTCCTGTCATACCCGGTCTGACGGGCATCCAATTGTATTGGGCAACATTCGCTAGCTGGTGGAATGCGGATTAGGTCCGGCAATAACGAGCGGGCACCAGCGCCGGCCTGAGTGTCGAACTCAGAGCGACCGCTGCACCGTCTCGACCCGGTAGCATTCGATCACGTCGCCGACCCGCATGTCCTGATAGTTCTCAAAGGCCATGCCGCATTCCTGGCCGGCGATAACTTCCTTGGCGTCGTCCTTGAAACGCTTGAGCTGCGACAGCTTGCCCTCGTGCACGACCACGTCGTCGCGGATCAGGCGAACATTGGCGCCGCGCTCGACCGTGCCGTCGGTGACGCGGCAGCCCGCAACGTTGCCGACCTTCGAAACCTTGAAGATTTCCAGGATTTGCGCGCTGCCCAACGTGGTCTCGCGCCGGGTGGGCGGCAGCAGGCCCGACATCGCCTTCTTCACGTCATCCACGAGATCGTAAATGATATTGTAGTAGCGGATCTCGATGCCGGCACGCTCGGCCGCTGCGCGCGCCTCCTTATGGGCGCGCACGCTGAATCCGATGATCGGAACGCCGGAGGCTTCCGCCAGCGTGACGTCGGATTCGGTGATGGCGCCGACGCCGGCATGCAGCACGCGCGCCGCCACTTCCTCGGTGCCGAGCTTGTCCAAAGCGCCGATGATCGCTTCCAGCGAGCCCTGCACGTCGGTCTTGACCACCAGCGGGAATTCCTTGCGGCCGGAGGTCTTCAGCTGGCTCATCATCTGTTCGAGCGAGCCGCGCATGCCGCTGGTGCGCGCGGCCTGGCTCTCGCGCTTCTGCCGCCCGCGATAGGCGGTGACCTCGCGTGCGCGCGATTCGCTGTCGACCACGGCCAAGCGATCGCCGGCCTCCGGCGTGCCGCTGAAGCCGAGCACCTCCACCGGAGTGGACGGGCCCGCCGCCATGACCATTTCGCCGGTCTCCGACACCAGCGCGCGCACCCGGCCCCATTCGGCGCCGGCGACCACGAGGTCGCCCGGGCGCAAGGTGCCGCGTTGCACCAGCACGGTGGCGACCGGCCCGCGGCCGCGGTCGAGCTTGGCCTCAATCACGGTGCCTTCCGCCGGACGTTTCGGATCGGCCTTGAGTTCGAGAATTTCCGCCTGCAACCCGATGGTTTCGAGCAGGCGGTCGAGATTGAGCTTCTTGGTCGCCGAGACTTCGACGTCGAGCACGTCACCGCCGAGCGATTCCACCTGCACTTCATGCTGCAGCAATTCGGTGCGCACGCGTTCCGCCTTGGCGTCCGGCTTGTCGACCTTGTTGATGGCGACGATCATCGGCACCTTGGCCGCCTTGGCATGATTGATCGCCTCGACGGTCTGCGGCTTGACGCCGTCATCGGCCGCCACCACCAGCACGACGATGTCGGTGACCTTGGCGCCGCGGGCGCGCATCGCGGTGAAAGCGGAGTGGCCGGGCGTGTCGATGAACGTCACGCGCGCACCGGACGGTGCGGTGACTTGATAGGCGCCGATATGCTGGGTGATGCCGCCAGCTTCGCCGGCCGCCACTTCGGTCGAGCGGATGGCGTCGAGCAACGATGTCTTGCCGTGATCGACGTGACCCATGATGGTCACCACCGCCGGCCGCGACTGCAGCGCCGACGGATCGTCGGACACGTCGAACAGGCCTTCTTCGACATCGGATTCCGCCACGCGCTTGACGGTGTGGCCCAATTCCTCGGCCACCAGCTGCGCGGTGTCGGCGTCGATCATGTCGTTGATCTGCACCATGTGACCTTGCTTCATCAGCAGCACGATCACGTTGCGCGCCTGCTCGGCCATGCGGTTCGCCAACTCCTGGATGGAAATGGCTTCCGGAATGATCACTTCGCGCGCGATCTTTTCCTTCGGTTCGTTGTCGCGATGGCCGGTCAGGCGCTGGGTGCGGCGGCGGAATGAGGCCACCGAACGCTCGCGCACTTCGTCGGCGCTGAACGCCGTGACCACGGTGAGGCGTCCGCGGCTCTTCTGCGGCGCGCTGCGCGGGGCTTTCGGTGCAGCCGCGGGACGCGCCGCGCCGGCTCCGGCGCCGCCGCGCCGTGGGCGGGGCGCCTCCTCTTCCTCGGCTTCGAGTACGGGACGCGCGCCCGGCTTGGCCCCCGTGAGGTCTTCTCCGAAACGCTTCTTGGCGACTTCGCCGGCCTTGCGCCTGGTTTCCTCGTCGTGGCGGCGGCGATCGTCTTCCTCGCGCTTGCGCGCTTCGGCCGCCGCGCGTTCGTTGCGCTCGGCCGCTTCGCGCGCTTGGCGAATAACCGCCTCTTCCTCGGCGATCTTGCGCTCCTCGGCCTCGCGCAGGCGCGAATCGCCGAGCGCGCGGGCGCGGGCGGTGCGCTCCTCTTCGGACAGGGTGCGCAGTACCACTCCGGACGGCTTGGTCGCGGGCGTTGCAGGTGTTGCCGCCGGCGCTACGCTCGGCGTCGGGGCCGGTGCCGGGGCGGCGGTCTTTGCGGGAGCAGTACGCTTGCCGGCCGGCCGCTCAGGGGCGGGTGCAGCCACCTCGGCCTTGCCGCCGGCAACGCGGCGCTTCACCTTCTCGACCACGACCGCCTTGGTGCGGCCATGGCTGAAACTCTGGCGCACGACGCCTTGCTCGACGCCGCGCGGCTTCAGCGTCAAGGTCTTGCCCGAGCTGACGCTCAGTTTGTCGCCAGGGTTCTTTGTCGTTTCAACCATTCCAATCCCGATTCTCGAGCCGCTCGATCCGAATTCGTGTCAGCCGTGTTTAAGAGCCATCGCCCTTGCCAGTCCGGAACCGCACAAGACGCCCGGCACGCGCAAGGAACGTCTGGCTTTCCGACCCGGCAAGCAGGGCAGCATGTATCACATTTGTCCGCCCCAAGGCCAAATCCAATTGCGCCGCGCTAAATGTAGCGATCACCACGATTTTATTGGGATTTTCGCCGCCTGCGCGCCGTCGCGCGGCGTCCAGCTTGCGCACCCCGTCGGCGGCCGCATCAGCGGCATGAATAAGGCCGATCACCGGGCTGTGGGCCGCCAGGGCGGCATCGGCCTTGCCGAAGCCGATGGCGAGGCGGCCGGCCTTATGAGCCATGGCCAGCGCGTCGAGCGCCGCCCGTTCCAGCAACCGCTCGGTGGTCGCGATCAGTTCGGGGGTCACCCGCAGTTCACGCTTGAAGCTGCGCGCGAACGCCTTGCGCGTGATCGCCAGCCCGAGCGCCTGCCGCGTCGCCGTCACCCAGACGCCACGGCCTGGCAGCTTCCGCTTGAGGTCGGGCACCACCGCGCCGTCCGGCGCGACGACGAAGCGGATCATGTCGGCGGCTGGCCGCGAGGCGCCGGTCGCCGCACAAAATCGATCGTCGCCAGCCGCGGGTTTGCGCGGCCCGGCATCCGGCTCGGCGGGTTGGACTTGTGCCAGCATCGGCGTCTCGTCGTCCTTCTCAGAGCATGATCCCGAAAAGTGGGAACCGGTTTTCGGACAAGATCATGCTCAAGTGATCTAAGCCTGCGCTTCTTCGGTTTCGGCCGGCGGTTCTTCCGCGGGCGGCGGCGCCAGATCCTCTTCCTTGATCCAGCCGGCCTTCACCCGCGCCTGCATGATCAGCGCTTCGCAGTCCTCGCGGGACAATTCGAAGCCGTCGAGAATGCCAGGGTGCTTGGTGGTCTCGCCATCCTTGCGCTCGCTCCAGCCGAACAGGTCGTCGGTGGCGCAACCGGCAAGATCCTCCAGCGTCTTGATCTCGTTCTCGCCGAGCTTCACCAGCATTGCCGTGGTGACGCCGGGAACGTCCTTGACTGCATCTTCCACTCCGAGCTCCTTTCGCTTGGCGTCAAATTCCTCTTCGATCTTGCCGAGATATTCGCGCGCCCGCTCCTGCAACTCGCGCGCGGTTTCCTCGTCGAAGCCTTCGATGCCGGCCACTTCCTTCTCATCGACCGCCGCCAACTCCTCGACCGAGTTGAAGCCTTCCGACGCCAGCAACTGGCCGACCACCTCGTCGACGTTGAGCGCCTCGATGAACAGTTTGGTGCGCTTCTCGAACTCGGCCTGCCGGTGCTCGGATTCCTCCTGCTCGGTCACGATATCGATGTCCCATCCGGTCAGCTGGGAAGCGAGCCGCACGTTCTGGCCGCGGCGGCCGATGGCCAGCGAGAGCTGCTGGTCGGGAACCACCACCTCCATGCGCTGGCGATCTTCGTCGAGCACCACCTTGGCGACCTCGGCGGGCGCCAATGCGTTGACCACGAAATTGGCCGGGTCGGCGGTCCACGGGATGATGTCGATCTTCTCGCCCTGCAGCTCGTTGACCACCGCCTGCACGCGCGAGCCGCGCATGCCGACGCAGGCGCCGACCGGGTCGACCGAGGAATCGCGGGAAATCACGGCGATCTTGGCGCGTGAGCCGGGATCGCGCGCCACCGCCCGCACTTCAACGATGCCGTCGTAGATTTCCGGCACTTCCTGGGCGAACAGCTTGGCCATGAATTGGGGGTGAGTTCGCGAAAGAAATATCTGCGGTCCGCGCGGCTCGCGACGGACGTCGTAGATATAGGCGCGGATGCGGTCGCCGTTGCGGAACACTTCGCGCGGCAGCATCTCGTCGCGCCGCACGATCGCCTCGCCGCGGCCGAGATCCACCACCACGTTGCCATACTCGACCCGCTTGACGATGCCGTTGACGATGTCGCCGATGCGGTCCTTGTATTCCTGATACTGGCGGTCGCGCTCGGCCTCGCGCACCTTCTGCACGATGACCTGCTTTGCGGACTGTGCCGCGATGCGCCCGTATTCGAGCGGAGGCAGCGCCTCGGCGATATAGTCGCCGACCTGCGCCGCCGGATTGCGCCGCTTGGCGTCATCGAGCGAAATCTGCGCCGAGTCGTTCTCGATCTGATCGACCACCAGCAACAGGCGCGACAGCCGCATCTCGCCGGTCTTCGGATTGATCTCGGCGCGTACCTCGGTCTCGCTGCCGTAGCGCGAGCGCGCCGCCTTCTGGATGGCGTCCTCCATGGCGGCGATGACGATGCCGCGGTCGATCGCTTTCTCGCGGGCGACGGCGTCGGCGATCTGCAATAATTCGAGCCGGTTGGCGCTGACGGCCATCGGTCACTCTCCCTTGTGGGCCGCGCGCCGGTCATCCGGCGCGGGCTGGAAATGTTTGGACCGGCGCGCTGGTACGCTGGTCCCGTCTTCAGGTTGCTGCCGCTCGCCTGCTTTGCTGCGCTTGAGCGCTTCCGCAATCAGAGCGTCGGTCAACACGAGCTTGGCCTCCGCGATGTCTTCCATCCGCAGCAATACTTCGGCATCGTCACCGGCTGCGGCGTCGTCGCGGCGGATGCGCGCGGTATCGCCTTCGACGCCTAGCAACTCGCCGCGAAACCGCTTGCGGCCGCCGAGCGCCACCGCCATCTCGATCTTGACCGCATGGCCAGCGAAGCGTTCAAAATCCGAGCGCCGCACCAGCGGGCGGTCCATGCCGGGCGAGGACACTTCCAAGCGATAGGCGCGCTCGATCGGATCGGAGACGTCGAACACCGGCGAGAGCGCGCGCGAAACCGCTTCGCAGTCGCCGACGGTCATGGTTCCGTCCGGCCGTTCCGCCATGATCTGCACGGTGCAGCCGTCGGAGCCGGAAATGCGAATCCGCACCAGCCGGTAGCCCAATTCGGTCACGACCGGCTCGGCCAGCGCCGCCACGCGTGCGGCAACGCCCTGCTCGACGACCAGGCGCGGATCGAATTCATGTTGTATCTCAGTACCTTCGCTCATAGTCTGGCGGCCCGGATGCGAGCGCCCTGGCAGGGGCCGCTCGCGGTAACAAAAAAGAGCGGGTTCCCGGGGGAGCCCACTCTCAAAAACCGCTCGGATATCATCCGACCGTTATGAGATGTCCATTAGCGGACGGCGGAAATATAGCGATTTGGCGCCTGCGCGCAAGGGCTGTCGGCCCTGAATTCAACTAACCCTTCGTTCAGACTCTGCTCCTAGCTTCGCGTTAATGCTTCGTTCCCCGCAACACACACCGTTTTTGCGATCG
This sequence comes from Xanthobacteraceae bacterium, assembly GCA_046714775.1. Taxonomy (GTDB): domain Bacteria; phylum Pseudomonadota; class Alphaproteobacteria; order Rhizobiales; family Xanthobacteraceae; genus VAZQ01. The sequence continues at coordinate 10,255 of JBKKAF010000076.1, forward strand.
CACGGATGACCACGCCCGCTTCGCTCATTCCCGAACTGGAAAATGTCATCCAGACCGGCACCCCGGAACGGCGCGTGCAGATGCTCAAGCATATCACCGCATTGTTTCTCGACGGCGCGGGCCGTTTCAATGACGAGCATGTCGATCTGTTCGACGACGTGCTTGGCCGATTGATCGCCGAGATCGAAGCCAAGGCACGCGCGGAATTATCCCATCGTCTCGCCCCGATCCCCAATGCGCCGGTCGGGGTGGTGCGGCAACTCGCAAACGACGACGACATTTCGGTCGCCGCCCCGGTGCTGCTGAAGTCGAAGCGGCTTGCCGATAGCGACTTGGTCGATATCGCCAGGACCAGGAGCCAGGCACATCTGCTGGCGATCTCCTCCCGCAACGGCGTCGCCGAGAGGGTGACCGACGAACTGGTCCGGCGCGGCGACCGCGCAGTCGTGAGCAAGGTGGCGGAGAATCGCAAGGCGCGGCTGTCGAACGGCAGCTTCTCCGCCCTGGTCAGCCGGGCGGAGCGGGACGGGGAATTGGCCGAGAAGGTCGGATTGCGGCCCGACATTCCGCCGGCGCTGTTTCGCGAGCTGCTGCTCAAGGCCACCGAGGTGGTGCAGCAACGGCTGCTCGAATCTGCCGATCCCGAGACGCAAGCCGAGATCCGCCGCGTGCTGGCAAAAGTCTCGCAGGATTTCGGCGCCAATGCCGTGCGGGACTACGCCGCGGCGCAAAACACCGTCGATACGCTGCGCCGCGACGGCAAGCTCGACGAGGCGGCGCTGATCGCCTTCGCCAAGTCCTGCCAATACGAGGAGACCGTAGCAACGCTGGCCGCAGTGTGCGCCGTGCCCATCGACGTGGTCGATCGGCTGATGAATGGCGACCGGCCCGACCCGATCCTCATCCTCTGCAAGTCGCAGAATTGGGGCTGGCAGACGGTGCGCGCCATCATCACCGCGCGGCCGGACGGCAAGGGCACGTCGAGCCAGGGCCTCGACGCCGCCTACAGCAATTTCGAGCGGCTATCGCCGGCCACCGCGCAGCGGGTGATGCGGTTCTGGCAGACGCGCCGGGCGCCGGAAGCCGCGGCATCCTGATCCGCTAGAGCGTGATTGCTTCAGTGATTGCTTCAGGTTGAATCGCAATCATGCTCCAGCTTGTTGTTTGAGCATGATCTTTTCCGAAAACCGGTTCCCACTTTTTGGGATCATGCTCAGCCTGCGCCGTCATTTCCGCCGAAACATCAGATAACACGGCATGCGGCCGGCGCTCTTGGCCTTGGCTTCATAGCGCGTGCTGGTGAAGCCTGCCCACGGCAGCCGCCAGTCGTCGGCGCGCTCCGCCGTCCATTTGAAATCTTTCGAATGCAACAGATGGCGTAGCGTCCACGCCGCATAATCCGGACTGTCGCTGGCGAAGCGGAAGTCGCCGCCCGCGCGAAGGACGCGCGCCAGTTCGGCGAGGCTCGCGTCCTGAATGAACCGGCGTTTCCAGTGGCGGCGTTTCGGCCACGGATCGGGATAGATCAGGTCGATGCGCTTGAGCGAACTGTCCGGCAGCCAGGGCAGCAGGAAGCTGGCATCGCCGAAGTGAAGCCGGATATTGGGGAGCTTGCGCGCATCGATGGCGGCCAAAGCCTTCGCCATGCCGTTGACGAACGGCTCGCAGCCGATGAAGCCGGTGCGCGGCTCGCGCTCCGCTTCCGCGATCATGTGCTCGCCACCGCCGAAGCCGATCTCAAGCCGCACCGCGTCGACCGGCGAAGGGAACAGCGCCGCCAGCGGCGCCGGCGCCGGCGCATCGAGATCGAGTGTCAGCCGCGGCAACAGCGTGTCGAACAAGGCCGCCTGCTGCGGCCGCAGCCGATGGCCTTTGCGGCGTCCGAAGAAGGCGCCTTGCCGATGCGTTTCGGAGGTCATGGCTCACGGTCATGCGCGTGCGGGTCGCGGGCATCCACGTCTGGCATGGCGGCACTATCAAAGACGCCGATGGCCGGCACATTTACACGCGGGCTGGCCCGCGGACCAGGACCGTGTACGCTCGACAGGAGTTTCTAGCCGACCGAGAACGGCCGTCAGCGCATTGCGCGTTTCAGCTGATCCGCGAGATCGGTACGCTCCCAGGAGAACCCGCCGTCCTTTTCCGGCGGCCGGCCAAAATGGCCATAGGCCGCGGTGCGGCGATAGATCGGCCGGTTGAGCTTGAGCGAGCGCCGGATGTTGGTAGGGCGCAGCGGAAACATTTCGCCCAGCACCTTCGTCAACTTGCGCTCGTCGACTTGGCCGCTGCCGTGGGTGTCGACCAGCAGCGACATCGGGTCGGCGACGCCAATCGCATAGGCGATCTGGATGGTGCAACGCTCCGCCAGGCCCGCGGCGACCACGTTCTTGGCGAGATAGCGCGCGGCATAGGCGGCCGAGCGGTCGACCTTGGTGGGGTCCTTGCCGGAAAAGGCGCCGCCGCCGTGCGGCGCATAGCCGCCATAGGTGTCGACAATGATCTTGCGGCCGGTCAGCCCGCAATCGCCGTCCGGTCCGCCGACCACGAAATTGCCTGTCGGATTGACGAGGAAGTCGGATGCCTTTTTCGGCATCCAGCCCTCCGGCAGCGCCGAGGCGACCGCGTCACCGATCAGTTCGCGCACCATGTTCGGCGTGTATTTTTTGCCGTTGCGGGTGGCGGCATTGTGTTGGGTCGAGACTACGACCTTGGTGCAGCCCACCGGCTTGCCGTCGACATATTGCACCGTCACCTGGCTCTTGGCGTCGGGCTGCAGATCGAACAACTGCTTGGCGCGGCGCTTGTCGGACAGCACCTTCAGGATCTTGTGGGCGAAGTAGATCGGCGCCGGCATGAACGAGCCTTTCTCGTAGACCTCGCTTTCGGTGCAGGCGAAGCCGAACATCATGCCTTGGTCGCCGGCGCCTTCCTGATCGCCGTCTTTCTTCTTCTTGGCATCGACTCCCATGGCGATGTCAGGCGATTGGCCGTGCAGCAGCACCTCGACGTCGGCGCCGTGGTAGGAGAAGCCGTCCTGGTCGTAGCCGATGTCGCGCACCACGTCGCGCGCGATCTGCGCAATCATTTCGCGGTTGATCACGGCGCCGGAGCCGTACTTCTTGAATAGCGGCGGTTGACCGCGACCTTCGCCGGCGATCACGATCTTGTTGGTGGTGACCAGCGTTTCGCAGCCGAGCCGCGTATTCACCTTGCTGTCGTCGGCGATGCCGAGCTTGATGTCGTTCTCGAGAAAGGCGTCGAGGATAGCGTCCGAAATCTGGTCGCTGACCTTGTCGGGATGGCCCTCGGAAACGGACTCGCTGGTGAAGAGATGGCTCGCACGTGACACTGTGAAACACTCCCTCGCAGGTTGGGTCCAACCGCTGGCCCGGCCGAAGGCAGTGTTTCTTGCAGCGTAGTCCGGCGGGGTCAAGACGTGGACGGCTGAAGGCGGCGCGGTCGGGCGTTAACCGCTTTGGTAGAACTGGCAGCCGGCGGATATCAGTCGCGGTCGCTGACGATCTCCTCGACGAGATCGACAATGCGCCGCCGCAACTTCGGCTGCTTGATGCGCATGAACGCCTTGGTGAGCGCCAGACCGTCCGAGCTGGCGAGAAAGTCCGCAACATAGGCAGGCGACGGCGCGTCCTTGATGGTGTTGCTGCCGCTGTGCAGGGTCGGCGCGCCTTCGAAGAAAAATGCCACCGGAACTTGCAGGATCTGGGAAATTTGCTGCAACCGGCTGGCGCCGATCCGGTTGGTGCCTTTCTCGTATTTTTGAACCTGCTGGAACGTCAGCCCAAGCGCATTGCCAAGCTTTTCCTGGCTCATCGACAGCATCATGCGGCGCATGCGCACCCGGCTGCCCACGTGTTTGTCGATGGGATTGGGGGCCTTTTTGGCCATAAATTTCTCCTATGCGCCCACGATCGCGCGTAATGTTCATGCTAGGAACAAGAAACGCAATTGCTATTTCTTCCGCCGATTGTCATTCAACATAAATTTTCTGTCGAAATATCGCCGCTTTCAGGGTGCCTTAAGAGCCTGAAAGTGCTCGCTACATCGATGAAAGTCACAGTTAGAACGAATATCGAAAGCCCTAAATGCCGGCATGACGGCGAGGGCCCTGTGGATACCCGCTTTCCGCGGGTGACCAACACGCCACCCGCGCGGCGGCCTTAGGCCGAGCGCCGCAGCTGCCGCCGGCGCAACTGGATCAGCAGAATCAGCGCCCCGCCCACCATCAGGGCGACGCCGGTATCGCGGAAGCGGACATAGGGTGTGGGTTCAAGGGCGCGCGGCAGCGGGGCGTCCAGCACCCCTTCGATCCCCAGCGGAAGTGAGGCGATGACGCGGCCGAGCGGATCGACCACCGCGGAAATACCGGTATTGGCCGCCCGCACCAGCGGCAGCCCTTCTTCGATGGCGCGCAGGCGCGCCTGCTGGAAGTGTTGGTGGGGCCCGTTGCTCGACCCGAACCAGCCGTCATTGGTCAGATTGAGCAGCCAGCCCGGGCGCTCGTCGCGTGGCACCACCGCGCCCGGAAAGATGATCTCGTAGCAGACCAGCGGCAGGAAATTCGGCGCCCGCGGCACGCTCTGGGAACGGCGGCGGGTGCCGGGAATGAAGCCGCCGCGCACCTTGGTCAGCTGCATGAGACCGAGCCGTTCGAGAACATCCTGGAACGGCAGATATTCGCCGAACGGAACGAGATGCACCTTGTCGTAGACCGATAGAATCGAGCCATCGTGGTCGATCACGTAGATCGAATTGTAAGCGCGCGTGACCGGGGTGTTGGGCGGCGCGGCTTCCGGCGCGCGTACCGCGCCGGTGATCAGCACGGTGCCTTCCGGCAGCAGATCGGCGATCTGCGCCAGCGCGTCGGCTTCACGCGTCAGAAAGAATGGGAACGCCGATTCCGGCCAGATCAAATGCGTAGCGTCGCGAACGCCGCTCGCCTGCGGTCCGCTGGGGCGGTCGGACAGCGCCAGGTAGCGGCGCATCACCTGGTGCCGGAGCCCGTAGTTGAATTTGTCGTCCTGCGGCAGATTGGGCTGCATGATGCGGAGCCGCACGCCCTCGACCGTCGGCGTCGGCGGTGCGTTGAGCCGGATCGCGCCATAGGCTGCCACGGCGGCGAGCACGACGGCACCGAGCGCCGGCGCAAGCCAGCGGCGTCTGTTGTCGGCCGGATCATCCGCTAGTACCGCCGGGCTGGCATAGATTGCTACCGCCAGGAACGTCAGGCCCCACAAGCCGACCAGCGCGGCGCCCTGCGCCAGTACCGCAGGCGTGGCCAACGCATAACCGAAGGCATTCCAGGGAAAGCCGGCCAGCAGGCAATATTTTTCACCCGCGATCGGCACGCACAGTTCGTGGCCGCGCAGCCATTCGGTTGCGGTGAGCGCCACAGCCAGCGCCAGGATGCGGCCTGGGCCGCGCATCCACATCAACCGCGCGATCGCCACGCCTACGGCGGTGAATAGCGCCAGCACCGCCGGCAGGCCGATCACCGCGAAAGGCAACAGCCAGCCGAACATCTGGGCATCGACCAGCAGCGCATTGCCGACCCAATAAAGTCCCGCCAGAAAATATCCGAAGCCGAACCACCAGCCGGTCGCCGCCGCCGTCAGCGTGCCGCCGAGCCGGCCGGAAGCCGCACCGTCGATCAGCCAGACCAGGATCGGAAAGGTGATGAACGGCAGCGGCCAGATATTCATCGGCGGCAGCGCCAGCGTGGTCGAGGCGCCGGCCAGGAAGGCGACCAGCATGCGCCGCCATCCCCAGGACAGCATGATCGAATGGGCAAGCCGGGTGAGGTTCACGGCTGGCGCGCGGGTTTCGCTGCCGGCGCATCGGGCGAGGATTTGGCCGTTGTGTCGGAGGTGACGGGAAGGTCGTGCTGCGGGTCTGGTGTGTCATGCTCGGCGGGGGCGTGATCGATCGTGGCGGGCGGCGAACCGGGGCGTCCATTCGGCCGGTCCATGCTGAGATAAATTTTGAGTTTCTTCACGCGCCGCGGATCGGCATCCAGCACCTCGATCTCGAAGCGGCCGGGACCGGGCACCAGCTCTCCGCGCACCGGCACGCGACCGATGCGGGTGGCGATATATCCGGCGAGCGTGTCCACGTCCATGGCGACGTCGGCGGCGTCGAACTCCGGCCCGACAATGGCGGTGACGTCCTCCAGCGTGGCGCGGGCGTCGGCGAGGAACGAGCCGTCCGGCTGGCGGACGACGTCCGGCGCGATGTCCTCGTCATGTTCGTCGCCGATGTCGCCCACGATCTGCTCGACGATGTCCTCCATCGAGACCACCCCATCGGCGCCGCCATATTCGTCGACCACCAGCGCGAGATGGATACGGGTGGCCTGCATCTTGGCCAGCAGATCGATCGCCGGCATCGAGGGCGGCACGAACAGCATGGTGCGGATCAGCTTGGCCGTCACCAGCGGCATCGACAGGTCGATCGCCTTGAGGTCGAGGCCGGCCGGCAAGGGCTTCTTGCGCCGCCGATGGGTCTGGGCGCTGGCGGTGGCGCGCGCCGCCATGAAGGCCACCAGATCACGGATGTGCACCATGCCCATGGCATCGTCGAGCGTCTCGTCATAGACGACGAGCCGCGAATGCCCGGCGCTCGCGAACACCTTCATCAATTCGCCGAGCGTAATGTCTTGTTGCACGGCGATGATGTCGGCGCGCGGTATCATGACATCGGCGACCCGCCGCTCGCGCAGGCCGAGGATGTTCTGCAGCATCGCACTTTCTTTGGCGGAGAAGCCGCTCTCGCCTGCGCCGGCGCCGAGCACGCCCTCGAGATCGGCGCGGATCGATCCGGCTTTCCAGCCGAACAAGGCACGGAGCGCGCGGCCGAGCCAGCTGTCGCCGCTGTCGCGCGCCACTTCACTCGGCCGCGGCACCGGCACCGGCAGATTGCGGGTTTCGCCGGCGGCGGCCGGCGGGCTGGAACTGGGAGGGTCGCGATCTGGCATGGCGTCGGGGATCAGACCTTGGCATCGCCCATCATATAGGGATCGGGCAGGCGCAGGCGCGCCAGCGCCTTGGTTTCCAATCCCTCCATGGCGGCGGCCGCTTTGTCCGCTTCATGATCGTAGCCGAGCAGGTGCAGATATCCGTGCACCGCCAGATGGGAGAGATGATGCAGGAACGGCTTGCGCTCGGCCGCGGCCTCGCGCGCCGTCGTCTGGTAGGCGATCACGATGTCACCGAGCAGGCGCGGCGCGCCGCGGTCCCGGCGCGGCGCCACGGCCGGAAACGACAGCACATTGGTCGGCTGGTCCTTGCCGCGCCAGCGGCGATTAAGCGCTCGCATTGCCGAATCATCGGTCAGCACGATAGCAAGCTCGCCGCCGCCTGTTGACGCCATGGCGGCGGCAGCCGCGACCGCGCGGCGCACGGTGGCCTGCGCGCGCGGCTGCGCCTTCCAGAGTTGCGAGGCCACCACAATATCGATGGCAGGCTCCGCTTTCCGCCGGCGTGACGAAGCGGGCATCGCCTGCGGCCGCCTGCTCATGTCTCTCCCCGGCAAGCCGAGGAGGTAAAAGCAAGGCGATTCATTCCTTGGCCTCGCGCGCGCGCGCCTTGACCGCCGCCTGGTCGTAGGCCTCGACAATGCGCGCCACCAGCTCGTGCCGGATCACGTCCTCGGCGCCGAACGTCACATGGCCGATGCCGTCGACCCCTTCGAGCAGGCGCACCGCTTCAGCGAGCCCGGATTTCTGCCCGGGCGGCAGATCGACCTGGGTGGGATCCCCGGTCACGATCATGCGGCTGTTCTCGCCAAGCCGGGTAAGAAACATCTTCATCTGCATCGAGCTGGTGTTCTGCGCCTCGTCGAGAATGACCACGGCGTTGGCCAGCGTGCGGCCGCGCATGAAGGCGAGCGGCGCGATTTCGATCTCGCCGGTCTGCATCGCGCGTTCGACAATGCGGGTGTCCATCAGATCGTAGAGCGCGTCGTAGATCGGGCGCAGATAAGGATCGACCTTTTCGCGCATGTCGCCGGGCAGGAAGCCGAGCCGTTCGCCGGCCTCGACCGCCGGGCGCGACAGGATGATGCGGTCGACCTCCTTGCGCTCGAACAATTGCACCGCATGCGCCACCGCCAGCCAAGTCTTGCCGGTGCCGGCGACGCCGGTGCCGAACACCAGCGCGTGGCGGCGCAGCGCGCGGATATAGGCATCCTGCCCGGCGGTGCGGGCGCGCACCGGGCGTTTGCGCAGATTGATCTCCTCGAAATTCTGCCGCGCGGTCGCCGCGGCGTAGTCGAACAGCGAGCCTTGCGCGATGGCGAGGCGGATGGCGCCCTCGACGTCGCCGGACACCAGCTCGTCGCCGCGCTTGATTTGTTCGTAGAGCCCTTCGAGCACGCGGCGCGCCTGCTCGCAGCCGTCGCGCGATCCTTCGAGCGTGACCTGGTTGCCACGCTGGTCCGCCACCACCCCGAGCCGGCGCTCGATCAGCGCCAGATTCTGCCCATATTGTCCGAACAGCAGCGATGCCAGCCGATTGTCGTCGAAAGCCAGCACCGCTTGGCTGGCGTTGCCGTCTCCCGCGGCATCCGCCTTGGGAATGACCGCTCCGTTGTCCGACCGTGACGCGCGCAACGGCTCTAGCCTCCCGCTTCCACCAGCATAGGCTCGTTTGCCCGCGCCGGCGCCGCCGCCGCGAAGGCGCCGAACAGGCTGTAGGAGTCGACGTCGGTGATGGTCACTGCGCAGATCTCCCCGATCAGGTGTGGGCCGGCTTGTACGTGCACCGGCTGCAGATATGGGGAGCGGCCGACCAGCTGGCCAGGATGGCGGCCCGGCCGCGCGAACAGGATATCGAAGGTTTTTCCGCGGCAGCTTTGGTTGAAGGTGGCCTGCTGGCGGTCGATCAGGCGCTGCAGGCGGTGCAGCCGTTCCGTTTTGACGGTCTCGGGAACCTGCTCCGCCATCTCGGCCGCCGGCGTGCCCGGCCGCGGCGAATATTTGAACGAAAAGGCGCCGGCAAAGCCGACCTGCGCGATCAAGGACAGCGTGGCGGTGAAATCATCCTCGCCCTCGCCGGGAAATCCGACAATGAAGTCGGAGGAAAAGACGAGCGCCGGCTGCGCGGCGCGCAGGCGCGCGACGGCGGACAGATAATCGGCGCGGGTGTGACGCCGGTTCATGGCGGCCAGCACGCGGTCGGATCCGGACTGCACCGGCAAATGCAGCTGCGGCATCAGGCCCGGCAGGTCGCGGTGTGCCGCGATCAAGCTGTCCTCGACATCGCAGGGATGGCTGGTGGTGTAGCGCAGCCGCGCAATGCCCGGCACCTCGGCGATGCGATGCAACAGCCGGCCGAGCGTCCAGTCCCGTCCGTCCGGACCCGTGCCGTGATAGGCGTTGACGTTCTGCCCGATCAGCGTGACTTCGCGCACGCCGGCGTCGGCCAGCCGCTCCACCTCGGCGACGATCTTGGCCACCGGGCGCGATACTTCGGCGCCGCGGGTATAGGGCACCACGCAGAACGTGCAGAACTTGTCACAACCCTCCTGCACGGTGACAAAAGCCGCGACGCCGCGCGCGCGCGTGGCTTCGCGGCTTGGTGCTTGCAGAATGTCGAATTTGTCCTCGACCGGAAATTCCGTGTCCACCACGGCGCCCTCGCGAGCGGCGCGGGCGAGCAGACCGGGGAGGCGATGATAGTTCTGCGGCCCGACCACGAGGTCGACGGTGGGTTCGCGGCGGATGATTTCAGAGCCTTCGGCCTGCGCCACACAGCCGGCGACCGCGACCGTCACCGCGCGGCCGTCGACCGCCGCCGCCTGTTTGATCTCCCGGATGCGGCCAAGCTCGGAATAGACCTTGTCGGCCGCCTTCTCGCGGATGTGGCAGGTGTTGAGAATGATCAGGTCGGCGTCCTCGGGCAGCGCGGTTTCCGCAAATCCTTCGGGCGCCAGCATGTCCGCCATACGATGGGAATCGTAGACGTTCATCTGGCAGCCATAGGACTTGATATGGACTTTGCGCGTCGCGCTCATGCCATCGGGCCGGTGCCGGCCTTGCGCCGGGGGCGTCGGTCTAAACCTTTACGCCAATTCACGAATTTCGCTTGCGCGGGTGCTGTACCGCAACGCCCGTGTCTTAGCCGCTTTTGCCGGAAAAGGAAACAGCCGGGCTCCTGTGTCCGGCGCCCACTTTTCGGGATCATGCTCATTGTCCGAGCATGATCTTATCCGAAAACCGGTTCCCACCCCAGGATCAAGTCCGGGGCAGGCTTTTTCGGGATCATGCTCAGCGCCGGGGCTTGTCGTCGAGCGGCAGCGCATAGAGTTCCAGGCGGTGATCGACCAGCCGGTACCCCAATTTCCGCGCCACCTCGGCCTGCAGGCGCTCGATCTCCTCGGACTGGAACTCGATCACCTCGCCGGTGCGTAGATTGATCAGATGGTCGTGGTGCGATTCCGGCATCTGCTCGTAACGCGCGCGCCCGTCGCGGAATTCATGGCGCTCGATGATGCCGGCGTCCTCGAACAATTTCACGGTGCGATAGACGGTTGAGATCGAAATGTGGGCATCGATGGCAGCGCAACGCCGGTACAATTCCTCGACGTCGGGATGATCATCCGACCCTGCCAGCACGCGCGCGATCACGCGCCGTTGCTCGGTCATGCGCATGCCCTTGGCGGCGCAGAGCGCTTCGATGTCCTTCGGGGTCAACGCGGTCACAGCCCGTCTCCGTCACGTCCAGATATCACGGCCGGGGACCCGAAATCCATCCGCAGGTCTGTCATGCCAAGTCGCGCCGCAGCACCAGAGCGGCGGCGCGCTCGCCGGACGGGCCATCGTAATAGCCTTCGCGGCGGCCGACCTCGCGGAAGCCGGCGCGCGCATAGAGCCGCCGCGCCGCGACATTGTCCTCGCCGACCTCGAGAAACACCGCTTGCGCGCCGCGCCCGGCGAGCCTGCGCAAATGCAGTTCGAGCAGCCGCCGCGCCAGACCCTTGCGCCGGCGCGTCGCGTCGATTGCGATCGATAGGATCTCGGCTTCGCCTGCCACAATCCGCGACAGGATGAATCCGACAAGGCGGCGGCCCGCCGTCGCACGCTGCGCCACCACGTCGCGGTCGCGCAACAGGGCTTCGATCTCGCCGTCGCTCCAGCCGCGATGGAACGAGGCGCCGTGCAATTTGGCGATCGCTGCGGCGTCGCGCGGCTGTGCCTCCGACAGCGCGGCATCGCCGCTCGCGAGCAGACGGGTGAGGAGCCCGATCATCGGCGCGGCAGCCGGGCGGCGTCCTGCGGCTGCGCATCGGGCGCGCGCAGGTAAAGCGGCTTCGGCGGGCCGTGGCCGTCCGCCGCGGCGGCGCCGAGCCGGGCGATCCACTCGATATCAGGGGCATTGCGCTGATCGACCAGGACTGGGGGCGGTTGGCCTTTCGGCCAGGACGCCGCGAGCAGTTCCGCAGCCGAGCCGACGATGCGCGCCGGCTCCGCCATGGCCGCGCGTATCGCCTCGCGCAACGGCGCGATCCGCGGCGCCACCAGCGTGCGCCCGCGGGCGCCGAAAATTTGCAGGTAGACGTGATCGTGGCGGGCATCGATCACCGCCACCACCGATGCGGCATCGTCGCCCGCGATATGAGGCGCGGCGAAGCCGGCCAGGGTGGTGAGGCCGATCGCCGGTTTCCGCGCGCCCAGCGCGAGGCCACGCGCCGCCGAGATACCGACGCGCAATCCGGTGAAGCTGCCGGGGCCGGTGGTCACGGCGATGCGGTCGAGCTGGGAGAATTCGATCATCGCCTGGTCCATCACGCGGGCGATCATCGGCATCACCGCTTCGGCGTGGCCGCGATTCATAGTGAGCGTCTGGCTCGCGATCACGGCGCCGCGGGCGGTGTCGAGCACGGCGGCCGAGCAGGCCGCGAGCGCAGTGTCGATGGCAAGGACGCGCATGATTCGATGTCAGCCCAACCCGCATTCGTCATGGCCGGGCGTCAGGCGCGATGCGCCGTCTTCGCGCCTGGAGACCCGGCCATCCACGTCTTCGCCGTCGCGACGCTCAAGACGTGGATGCCCGCGACGAGCGCGGGCATGACGAAAACCCGGCAGCAAGTCTATTACATCGGGCGGACTTCGACCACGTCGGGGACGTAGTGGCGCAGCAAGTTCTGGATGCCGTGGCGCAGGGTGGCGGTGGACGACGGGCAGCCGGCGCAGGCGCCCTTCATGTCCAGATAGACTACGCCGTCGCGGAATCCGCGGAAGGTGATGTCGCCGCCGTCATTGGCCACCGCCGGGCGCACCCGGGTCTCGATCAGCTCCTTGATGGTGGTGACGGTGTCGGTGTCCTTGGCGTCGAAGAACTCGTCGTTGGCCGCTGGAGCCCCTGCTTCGTCGGCGCGCACCACCGGGGCGTCCGACATGAAATGCTCCATGATGGCGCCGAGGATTGCAGGCTTGAGCTGCTGCCATTCGCCGTCGCTCTTGGTCACCGAAATAAAATCGGAGCCGAAGAACACGCCGCCGACGCCTTCGATGCCGAACAGCCGCTCGGCCAGCGGCGATTGCGCAGCCGCGGCCTTGTCGCGCATGTCGAGGGTGCCGTGCGCGAGAACGGGCCGTCCGGGCAGGAATTTGAGCGTCGCCGGGTTCGGCGTGGGCTCGGTCTGAATGAACATCGTGCGCTCCTTGAGCTGCGCGGGGTCAAGACCCGCGCAAACCGGATCAGGGCTCATTGTAATAGGTGGCGGCGGCAGGGGGAAGTTCAAGGCTGGCAAGCCATTTCAGACGGTTAAAGAGCGGCTCTCCCGGTCTCACGACATGCTGTCCAAATCCTCGTCGCTCAGGTGGCCTGGCACGATGGCGACCGGAATCGGGAAACTGCCCGCGCTCTTTGCAAGGCTGGCGACCAGCGGGCCGGGGCCCTCCTTGCCGGTGCCGGCGGCGAGGATGAGAACGGCGATGTCCTCATCCTCGTCGATCAGGCTGAGCATTTCCTGCGCCTTCTCGCCCTCGCGGATCACCCGCTCCGGCGTGACGCCGGTGATGCTGCTGAGGCGCGCGGCGGAGCGATCGAGCACCGCATTGGCTTCCTCATGGGCTTCCGCGCGCATGATGTCGGCGACGCCGAGCCATTGCTGGTTGCGGTCATGGGTTTCGATCACCCGCAACATCACCACGCTGGTGCCGGTGCGCAACGCGCGGCGGGCGGCGAAATAGACCGCGCGGTCGCATTCCGGCGTGTCGTCGATCACCACCAGGAATTTTGGCGCGTGCCCGGCCTCGTAGCTGCGGCGCTTACGGCTCATCGGCGCTCCCGCGGCGGTCGCCGGCATTCGGTCGTCGGAGTCGCATGCGAGGGTCCCGAATCCGAAGTTCGCACATCCCTTGCTGCGAGCGCTCTTGCGAACTTTGGATTCAAAGGGACACTGGAAATCATAGCGTTGCTAGTGTGGCTTTGGTTCAGAAGTTCCCTCCCGGCCCGGCTGCAAGGAATGGGGAACTTCTGACCGCCACACGAGGCGAATGCTGCCACGGCAGTCGGGGACGGCACAAGTCGGCTGCGCATCAGCGCCGCACGAAGCCGACGATGTCCTTGACCGCTTTCATGGTTTCGGCGGCGAGCAGCTGTGCGCGAGCGGAGCCGTCG
>JBKKAF010000077.1:0-10834 GCA_046714775.1 Xanthobacteraceae bacterium
GTCTGCAGCAAAGCCAGGCCACCGCCGGCCGCCGCCTCCGGCGAGGCATTGACGATCGACGGCGAGGCCGAGGTGCCTGACTGGCGGCCGTCGCCGATGCAAGGCAATGACGTGAAGCCCTGTTTGATCAGCGCTGCCGGCGGCTGCATGTTCACCACCTCGGCCGAACCGGGATAACCGAGCGGGCCGGCGCCGCGCATGAACAACAATGTGCATTCGTCGACGCCGAGCGCCGGGTCGTCGATGCGCCGGTGATAGTCCTCCGGCCCATCGAACACCACGGCGGGGCCCTCGAAGGCGTTCGGGTCGTTCGGGTTGGACAGATAACGGTCGCGGAATTCGCCGGAGATGCCGCTGATCTTCATGATCGCGGAGGCGAACAGATTGCCCTTGAGCACCTTGAAACCGGCGGATGTCTTCAGCGGCTGCTGGTAGGGCCGGATCACGTCGGCGTCTTGCACGAATGCCTTGGCGACATTCTCGCCGATGGTCCTGCCGTCGATGGTCGCCGCCTCGGCGTGAATACGGCCGGCCTGCATCAGTTCATGCAGGACGGAGGGTAGGCCGCCGGCACGGTAATAGTCCTCGCCGAGATATTTGCCGGCCGGTTGCATGTTCACTAAGAGCGGCACGTCGTAGCCGATCCGCTCCCAGTCATCCATGGTCACGTCCACGCCGATATGTCGCGCGATGGCATTGATATGGATCGGCGCATTGGTCGAGCCGCCGATCGCCGAACAGGTGACAATGGCGTTCTCGAACGCGGCGCGGGTGAGGATGTCCGAGGGCTTGATGTCCTCATGCACGATCTCGACCGCGCGGCGGCCGGTCTCGTAGGCGATCTGCGCGCGCTCGCGATAGGGCGCGGGGATGGAGGCGCAGCCTGGCAGCGACATGCCGAGCGCTTCCGCCAGCGCGTTCATGGTGGAGGCGGTGCCCATGGTGTTGCAATGGCCGATCGATGGCGCCGACGCCGCGACCAAATCCATGAACTCCTTGTAGTCGAGCCGGCCGGCGGCGTGCTCCTGGCGCGCCCACCAGATCACCGTGCCGGCACCGGCGCGCTCGCCCCGCCACCAGCCGTTCAGCATCGGACCGCCCGACAGCACGATCGCCGGCAGATTGACGGTGGCGGCCGCCATCAGCGCGGCGGGCGTGGTCTTGTCGCAGCCGGTGGTCAGCACCACGCCGTCGAGCGGATAGCCGAACAGCACCTCGACCAGGCCGAGATAGGCGAGATTGCGGTCGAGCGCCGCGGTCGGCCGGCGTCCGGTTTCCTGGATCGGGTGCATGGGAAATTCGAAGGCGACGCCGCCGGCGGCCTGAATGCCGGCGCGCACCCGGTGCGCCAGATCGAGGTGATGGCGGTTGCAGGGCGCGAGATCGGACCCGGTCTGCGCAATGCCGATGATCGGCTTGCCGGAGGTCAGCTCCTCCTTGGTCAATCCGTTATTGAGATAGCGCTCCAGATAGAGCGCGGTCATGCCCGGATTGTCCGGATTGTCGAACCACAAGCGCGAGCGCAGGCGCTGCCCGCGCGGCTGCGGGGTTTCCGGGGTCTTTGCCATCCATCCTCCGATCGCGCCGGTTCGGCCTCTTGCTCACATGACAGATAGGTGCAGAAATGGCCGCGATCCATGGCGGACAGGTCGCCCCGCGCCGGCGTCCGTCCTATAATGACGCAAAGCAAGCACCGTTCCGGGTGCAAGTGAGGGAGGATGAACATGACCCCGTGGCTTCGCGCCACCCCGTGGCTTCGCGTCTTGGTCGCGCTCGGCTGCCTGATTCCGGCGGCGGCACAGGCCCAGACCTATCCGTCGCGCACCATCACCATCGTGGTGCCGGCCTCGCCCGGCGGCGTGGTCGATGCGCTCGGCCGCGTGCTCGCGCAGCGCTTTACCCAGGCTTGGGGGCAGCAGGTCGTGGTGGAGAACCGGGCAGGGGCCAACAACCAGATTGCGGCGGAACATGTCACCAAATCGGCGCCCGACGGCCACACGCTGTTCGTCGCTCCGGAAGTGACCTTCGTGGTCAACCCGAGCCTCTATGCCAAGCTGCCCTATGATCCGGTCAACGGATTCACGCCGATCACCGGCCTGGTCAGCATCGCGCATGCTCTGATCGTCAATCCGGCGCTGCCGGTGAAGAATGCCGGCGAGCTCCTCGATCTCGGCAAGAACAAGCCAGGCGAGTTGAACTACGGCACCTTCGGCGCCGGCTCCAGCGGCCATCTCAATATGGAATATCTGCAGGCCAAGTCGGGGGCGAAATTCACCGCCGTGCATTACAAAGGCGCCACGCCGGCGCTCACCGATGTGATCGCTGGGCACATCCAGATGATGTTCATCAGCGTCGGCAGCGCGGTGCCGCAATGGAAGTCCGACAAGGTCAAGATGCTGGCGGTCGGGGCAAGCAAGCGCATGGCGCTCCTTCCGGAAATGCCGGTGGTGGCGGAAAGCGGGTTGCCCGGCTATCAGGCGGTGTCCTGGTTCCTGCTGGCCGGCCCGCCCGGAATGCCGGCCGACATCGTGGCCAAGATCAATGCGGAAGTCCGCGCCACCTTTGCCGATCCGGAAATCCGCAAGAACTTCCTCGACCGGCAATATTTCGAATCGATCGCCGGCACGCCGGAGGAACTGGCAGCGCGGCTGAAGGCGGAGGAGCCGCTCTGGCGCAAGGTGATTCAGGACGCCAAGGTGAAGCCGGAATAGCGGCTGTCCCTTTAGAGGTGTGAGTGATTGGCGACCCCGGCAGGATTCGAACCTGCGACCTTCAGCTTAGAAGGCTGTTGCTCTATCCCCTGAGCTACGGGGCCGCTTGACCGCGTGCTTGTAGCCTACACTGCCGGCGCGCCGCCAGCGCGCCGGAAGGTTCATGCACTGTCTCATCTGCACGCCGAAATCCGTACACTATCAAAGAGATATGAACGCTTTCTCGCGGCGCCTGCGAGCCGACACAGCGCGCCCCGTGTACAGTGCCGGTCCATATCGCATGCGCGCTCACAACCGGCGATCGGTTCGCAGCGTGCCGTCGCCACGTTACGCGTTGGACGGGAACTCCGTCACGACCTCGACACGATTCCACGATCATCTTGCATTCGCGCCCGTCGGCGTTGCTCGACGGGGCCAGGGAGGACTTCCATGCTCGCGCTTGCTCGCGCCGGCCTATTTGCCGCGCTCGCTATGCTGTTGTCCGTTCAGTTCGCCGTTCCCGCCTCCGCCCAAAAATCATTCCTTCGTGACGAACTCGCCGACGCCGCGATCAAGCTGGAAGCCCAGATCAAGAGCGAAGCCGGCCAGGTCACAAAAACCGCAGTGGTGCTGCGGCGCGAGGCCGACGCGGCCTTCCAGCGCAAAGATTTCCGTTCAGGCTTGCAGATTCTCGGCCAGATCGTGGCGATCGCGCCCAACGACAGCGCCAATTGGCTGCGGCTCGCCAAATCCGTGCAGTTGATCCGTCCCGGCACCGAGCAAGAGCGCACCACGTTGCTCGAGCGCGCCGCCACCGCCGCTTATATCGCCTATCAGCGCACCAAGGTTCCGGCCGAAGAAGCCGAGAGTCTCCTGGTCATCGCGCGTACGCTCGCCGACCGCTCGCTGTGGCGGCCGGCGCTCGACGCCATGCGCCAATCGCTCGAATTGCGCGAAGTAGCCGAGGTGCGCCAGCAATATGAGCGCATGCGCGAGGACCATGGCTTCCGCCTGCTCGACTATTCGGTCGATGCGGATGCGTCTTCGCCGCGCGCCTGCTTCCAGTTCTCCGAGGATCTGCCGGGCCGCCGCACCGACCTGTCGCCATTCGTGGCGGTCGCCGGTAACGACCGGCCGGCCCTGTCGGTCGATCAGCGGCAACTCTGCGTCGAGGGCCTCAAGCACGGCGAGCGCTACAGCATCACGCTGCGCGCCGGCATTCCCTCGGTGGTGAGCGAGACGCTGTCCAAGACCGCCGAATTCAACGTCTATGTGCGCGACCGCAAGCCGTTCGTTCGCTTCGCCGCCAAGGCCTATGTGCTGCCGCGCAGCGGCCAGCGCGGCATCCCGGTGGTCAGTGTGAACACCAAAGCCGTGAAGCTCGAAGTCTACCGCATCGGCGACCGCAACCTGTTGTCGACCGTGCTCGGCCACGACTTCCAGCGCAATCTCGACCGTGACGATCTCGAACGCCTGGCTGCGGAGCGCGGCGCCGCGATCTGGAAGGGCGAGATGGCGGTCGAAGAGACCCTCAACAGCGAGATCACCACGGCCTTCCCGGTGGGCGAAGCGATCAACAATCTCGGCCCCGGCGTCTATGTGATGGCGGCGGAACCGGTGGGCGCCACCGGCGATCAGTTCGAGAGTCTCGCCACCCAATGGTTCATCGTCTCCGACCTCGGCATCACCGCCTATTCCGGCAATGACGGCGTGCACGCCTTCGTGCATTCGCTGGAGAGCACGCAAGCCAAGGGCGCACTCGAAGTGCGGCTGGTTTCCCGCAGCAACGAGATCCTGTCCACCAAACGCACCAGCGACACCGGCCATGTTCATTTCGAGGCCGGTCTGGCGCGCGGCGAGGGCGGCATGTCGCCGGCCATGCTGGTCGTCACCGATGCGAAGGGCGACTACGCCTTCTTGAGCTTGAAGACACCGGCGTTCGATCTGTCGGACCGCGGGGTGTCGGGCCGCAATGCGCCGGCCGGGCTCGACGCCTTTGTCTACACCGAGCGCGGAGTCTATCGCTCAGGCGAGACCGTGCATATCACCGCGCTGTTGCGCGACGCGCGGGCGATGGCTGCCCCCGACACACCGCTCACATTCGTGATCGCGCGGCCAGATGGCGTCGAATATCGGCGCACGCTGGTGGTGGATCAGGGTCTCGGCGGCCGCAATCTGAGCGTCCCGCTGGTGGCGTCGGCGCCGACCGGTACCTGGCGGGTACGCGCTTTCACCGATCCCAAACGCGCTGCGGTCGGCGAGGTGTCGTTCATGGTCGAGGACTATGTGCCCGACCGGCTTGAATTCGACCTGACCACCACTGCCAAAGGCATTGCCAAGAGCAGCCCGGCCGAAATCACGCTCGACGGCCGCTACCTCTACGGCACGCCGGCGTCCAACCTCGAGCTGGAAGGCGAAGTGACGGTGCGGCCGGCCGCGGAGCGCCCGGGATTTCCCCGCTATCGGTTCGGCAATGCGGATGAGACGGTGGAGGCGAGCCGCCAACCGCTCGAAAGCCTGCCGGAGACCGACGGGGAGGGCAAAGCCCGCTTCACCGTTGACCTCGACAAGCAGCCGACCACCAGCCGTCCGCTGGAGGCACAGGTCGTCATCCGCATGGCGGAGCCCGGCGGTCGCGCAGTGGAGCGCAAGCTCGCGTTGCCGGTGACGCCGGCCGCCACCATGATCGGGGTGCGGCCCGCCTTTTCCGGCCGCTCGGTGGGCGAAGGCGAGAACGCCGCTTTCGATGTGATCGTGGTGGCAGCCGATGGCACCTTGCTGCCGCGCAACGCGACGCTCGGCGGCGGCCGGCTGCGCTATGAATTGCTCAAGGTCGAGACCCGCTACCAGTATTACCGGCGCGACGGCGTCTGGAATTACGAGCCGGTGAAGAGCACCACGCGTGTCTCCGATGGCGAGCTCGATATCGCGGCCGACAAGCCGGGGCGCATCTCATTGCCGGTGACTTACGGGCGCTATCGTCTCGAAGTCTCCAGCGCCGATCGCAGCGGTCCCGTGACCACGGTCGGTTTCGACGCCGGTTTCTACGCCGAAGCCAGCGCCGACACCCCCGACCTCTTAGAACTCGCGCTCGACAAGCCGGAATACGCGCCGGGCGACACCATGAACGTGGTGGTCACAGCGCGCACCGCCGGCAAGGTCACGATCAACGTGATCAGCGATCGGCTGATCACCACGCGCACCCAGGACGTGCCGGCGGGCGCCGCCCGCGTCAGCATTCCGGTGGGCAACGACTGGGGCAGCGGTGCCTATGTGGTGGCCACGTTGCGCCGTCCGCTCGACGCCAGTGCACAACGTATGCCCGGCCGCGCGATCGGCGTGCAGTGGTTCGGCGTCAACCGCGCAGCGCGCACGCTCGCGGTCAATATGGATCTGCCGAAGCTGACGCGGCCCAGCAGCGCGTTGCGCATTCCGGTCAAGATCGGCGGGCTGACCGCCGGGCAGGACGCGCGCATCGTCATCGCCGCGGTCGATGTCGGCATTCTCAATCTGACCAACTACAAGGCGCCGGAACCGGACGATTACTATCTCGGCCAGCGCCGGCTCAGCGCCGAGCTTCGCGATCTCTACGGCCAATTGATCGACGGCATGCAGGGTACGCGCGGCCAGATCAGGACCGGCGGCGACAGTGCGGCGGCCGAGCTGCAAGGCTCGCCACCGGCGCAGGCACCGCTCGCGCTCTATTCCGGCATCGTGACGGTCAAGCCCGACGGCAGCGCCGAAGTCGTGTTCGACCTCCCGGCGTTTGCCGGCACCGCCCGCGTGATGGCGGCGGCCTGGAGCCGCGACAAGGTCGGCCACGCCCAGGGCGACGTGGTCATTCGCGATCCGGTGGTGTTCACCGCGACGCTGCCGCGCTTCCTGCTCACCGGCGACCGCGCCACAATGCATCTCGACCTCGACAATGTCGAAGGTGCGGCGGGCGACTACAACGTCGCGGTCAAGAGCGACGGCATCAATGTGGTCGGCAGCGCCGCGCCGCAGGCGGTGCGGCTCAATGCCAAGCAGCGGAGCGCCGTGACGATTCCGCTGACCGCCTCGGCGGCCGGCACGGCCAATGTCACGGTCCGCGTCGACGGCCCGGCGGGCTTTACGCTCGAGCGCAGTTATTCGCTCACGGTGAAACCGTCGACCCAGATCCTGGCGCGCCGCACCATCCGGCCCCTCGCCAAGGGCGAAAGCATCAGCCTGTCGAACGATGTCTTCGCCGATCTGGTGCCGGGCACCGGCAGCGTGTCGCTGTCAGTCGGCGTCTCCACCGCGCTCGATGCGGCCGCGCTTCTGGCCGCACTCGATCGTTACCCGTTCGGCTGCACCGAGCAGATCGCCAGCCGGGCGCTGCCGCTGCTCTATGTCAACGATCTGGCGAGCTCGGCGCAATTGGCGCTCGATGGCGGAGTCGATCAGCGCATCCGCGATTCCATCGACCGGGTGCTGGCGCGGCAGGGCTCCAACGGCTCGTTCGGCCTTTGGTCGGCCGGCGGCGACGATGTCTGGCTCGACGCCTACGTCACCGACTTCCTGACGCGGGCGCGCGAGCGCGGCTTTGCCGTGCCCGACGTTGCGTTCAAGCTGGCTGTCGATCGCTTGCGCAATTTTATGGGCACCGCACCGGAGCCGGGCAAGGACGGCGGACGCCAGCTCGCTTATGCGCTCTATGTGCTGGCGCGCAATGGCGCGGCACCGGTCGGCGACCTGCGTTACTTTGCCGACACCAAGCTCGACGACTTCGCAACCCCGATCGCCAAGGCGCAAATCGCGGCGGCGCTCGCCATGCTCGGCGACCGCAACCGCGTTGAGCGCGTCTACGGGGCGGCGCTGCGTTCGATCGCCCCGCAGCCGGTGCTCGACTATGGCCGCACCGACTACGGCTCGGTGCTGCGCGATGCCGCTGCTCTGGTCACACTGGCCTCGGAAGGCGGCGCGCCGCGCGCCACCATCACCGGCGCAGTGGAGCGGGTCGAGGCGGCGCGTGGGCTCACGCCCTACACCTCCACCCAGGAGAATGCCTGGATGGTGCTGGCTGCGCGCGTGCTTGCCAAGGACGCAGCCAACGTCACGCTCGACCTTGCCGGCGAGCGGCGGCAGGGCGCGTTCAATCGCCGCTACCGCGCGAGCGACCTGCAGCAGCCGCTGCGAGTGGCGAACGCGGGCGAGGGGGACCTGCAGGCGGTCGTCACCGTCAACGGCGCCCCGCTGGTGGCGGAGCCGGCGGCGGAGCGCGGCTTCAAGATCGAGCGGCTTTACTTCACCCTCGACGGCACACCCGCCGATCCGAGCAAGGCCAAGCAGAACGACCGCTTCGCCGTGGTGCTGCGGGTCACCGAAGGGCAGCCGCAGTTCGGACGCATCATCGTTGCCGACTATTTGCCGGCCGGCTTCGAGATCGACAATCCGCGCATCGTGTCCTCGGGCGACACCGGCACGCTGTCGTGGATCGATGACGCCCAGCAGCCAGTGAACTCCGAATTCCGTGACGATCGCTTCAGTGCGGCCTTCGACCGCAAGAGCGGCGATCCCGCGGTCTTCACCGTCGCCTATGTGGTGCGCGCCGTGTCGCCGGGACGTTACGTGGTTCCGCAGGCGTTCGTAGAAGACATGTACCGGCCCGACCGCTTCGGCCGCACCGGCACCGGCACTCTGCATGTGACGGCGGCGCGATGAGCGAGCGGCCATGAGCAGACGGCCATGAGCGACGTTACACATGATCTGCCTCTCCCTGCTTGCAGGGAGAGGGTCGGGGTGAGGGGCGGTTCCCGCGCGCGTTACATCGGCGTGGTCGCCGCTTCGCTTGCAGCGGTCACTGTTGTGGCCGCTGCGTCGCTCTGGATCGCCTCGCTCGGCCCGGCGCCGCTGGGCCGCGATCTGTCGTTCTCCACCATGGTGGTCGATCGCGACGGGCAGTTGCTGCGGCCCTACACCAACGAAGAGGGCCGCTGGCGGCTGCCGGCGACCCGCGAGGCCGTCGATCCCCGCTTCCTCGCCATGCTGCTGGCCTATGAGGACAAGCGCTTCCACGATCATCGCGGCGTCGATGCGCTGGCGCTCGGCCGCGCCGCGTCGCAACTCCTCCTCAACGGCCGTATCGTATCGGGCGCCTCCACGCTGACCATGCAGGTGGCGCGGCTGCTGGAGCCGCGCAGCGAGCGCAGCTTCCTCGCCAAGCTGCGCCAGATGGCGCGCGCCATCGAGATCGAGCGCGCGCTCGGCAAGGACGAGATCCTGGCGCTTTATCTCAGCTTGGCGCCCTATGGCGGCAATCTGGAAGGCGTGCGCGCGGCTTCGCTGGCCTATTTCGGCAAGGAGCCGCGGCGGCTGTCGCTCGCCGAAGCGGCGCTCCTGGTGGCGCTGCCGCAATCCCCGGAATACCGCCGTCCCGACCGCTCCGTCGATGCCGCGCGTAACGCGCGCGACCGCGTACTCGACCGCGCGGTGGCCGCCAATCTCGTTCCCGCCGACGAAGCCGAATGGGCCAAGCGCGAGTCGGTGCCGGCGGGCCGCCGCCCGATGCCGGTGCTGGCGCCCCATGCCGCCGATGCCGCGGTTGCCGCTGCGCCCACGCGCCGGCTGCATCGGCTGACCATCGAGGCGGCGCTGCAGAAGAAGCTGGAGGAGCTGGCGCGCGAGCGGGCGCAGGCGCTCGGCCCGGACATTTCCGTGGCCATTCTGGCGGTCGATCACGCAACCGGCGAAGTCATGGCGCGCGTCGCCTCCGCCGACTACTTCGATTACCGCCGCGCCGGCCAGGTCGACATGACCCAGGCAGTGCGCTCACCCGGCTCGACGCTGAAACCGTTCATCTACGGGCTCGGCTTCGAGGACGGCCTCATCCATCCCGAAACCCTGATCGATGACCGGCCGGTGCGCTACGGCGCCTATGCGCCGGAGAATTTCGATCTCACCTTCCAGGGCACGGTGACGGTGCGCAAATCGTTGCAGCTTTCGCTCAACGTCCCAGCAGTGGCGGTGCTCGACAAGGTCGGCGCCAGCCGTTTCACCGCGCGGCTGTCGCAAGCCGGCGGTTCATTGGTGCTGCCAAAGGGCGAGGCGCCCGGGCTCGCCATGGGATTGGGCGGCGTCGGCGTGCGGCTGACCGATCTGGTCGCGCTCTATGCCGGCATCGCCCGGCTCGGCACCACGGTGCCGCTGATCGAGCGGCTAGGCGAGGGCGCGCCGGACGGCGACAATTCTCACATGTCGCGCCGGCTGCTCGACCCGGTGGCGGCCTGGTATGTCGGCAATGTGCTGCTCGGCACGCCGCCGCCCGACAACGCCGCCGGCGGCAGGATCGCCTTCAAGACCGGCACCTCCTACGGCTACCGCGACGCCTGGTCGGTCGGCTTTGACGGCCGCCGCACCATCGGGGTGTGGATCGGTCGCGCCGACGGCGCTCCTATCCCCGGGCTGATCGGGCGTACTGCCGCCGCCCCGATCCTGTTCGAAGCCTTTGCGCGCACCGGGAAATTACCGGCGCCACTGGCGCGCGCGCCGCGCGGCGCCTTGGTCGCGGCCAACGGCAAATTGCCACCGCCCCTGCAACACTTCCGCCACGGACAATTCGCGGGCGACAGCACCGCGCAGCCGCCGCGCATCATGTTCCCGTTGAGCGGCAGCCGCCTTGAAATGGCGCGCGATGAGGCCGGCAAAACCGAGCCGATCGCTGTCAAGATTGCCGGCGGGTCGGGCGCGCTGACCATGCTGGTCAATGGCGTGCCGGTGCCGGCCAGTGCCGGACAGCGCACGCTGTTCTTCATGCCGGAAGGGCATGGCTTCGTGCGCCTGACCGTGATCGACGGCAAAGGCGCCGCCGACAGCGCCGTGGTGTGGCTGCAATAGTCGACGTGTTCTGTTGGGGGCGTTGTGATCGAGCGCGGGGCTAGACCATGATCCGATTTAATTGAATCGGATCATGGTCTAGCTTTTTGTTTGAGCATGATCTTTTTCCGAAAACCGGTTCCCACTTTTCGGGATCATGCTTTATGCCGCGGCCATGGCGGCAAAGCCGCGATCGAGATCGGCGATCAGATCGTCCACATCCTCAAGTCCCACATGGAAGCGCACGGTCGGCCCGCCCGGCGCCCAGGTCGTCGCCGAGCGCACGTTGCTGCAGTCGAACGGAATGA
>JBKKAF010000078.1:0-20462 GCA_046714775.1 Xanthobacteraceae bacterium
GTGCGCGGCCGCCGGTTCCTGCATCCCAAGCTCGGCTTCACCTTCCAGGCGCCGGAAGGCTTTACGCTCGACAACACCGCGCAGGCGGTGCTCGGCATCAAGGAAGGCGGCGGCCAGGCCTTGCGGCTCGACGTGGTGCGCGTGCCGGCCGAGCAGACGCTGCCGGATTATCTCAATTCCGGCTGGATCGAGAACATCGACGCCAAGAGCATCGAAGAGGTCACCATCAACGGCCTGCCGGCGGCGACCGCCACCGCCAAGGGCGACCAGTGGGGCTTCCGGCTGTTCGCCGTGCGCTTCGGCAGCGACGTCTACCGCTTCATCTTCGCCAGCAAGAAGACGACGCCGGAACTCGATCGCGCCTTCCGCGATTCGGTCGGCAGCTTCCGCCGCATGAGCATCGCCGAGAGCAATGCGGCCAAACCGCTGCGGCTGCGGGTGGTGACGGTGGAGACCGGCGACACCGTCGAGCGCATGGCCGCGCGCATGGCGATCACCGACCGGCCGGCCGAGCGCTTCCGCCTGCTCAACGGGCTGGCGGCGGGCGAGCGCCTGAAGCCGGGCGATCAGGTCAAGATCGTCACTGAATAGTCCCCAGCATCGGCAATTCTTTTAGTCATGCGCGGGCATAGCCGTCGAAGACGGCGTCGCTTCGCTCGCCTTTTGACCCGCGCATCCATCCGTCGTCATCGTCATGCCCGGACTTGATCCGGGCATCCATCCGGTCTTCGAGAAATGATGGATTGCCGGGTCAAGCCCGGCAATGACAGGGAGGAACTGATGGATTGCCGGGACAAGCCCGGCAATGACGAATGGGGGCCTCAAAGACCGTTGGCACGAGCCGCGGCCGGGGCGGCAATAACCCCACTTGCGGCATTCCGTCAGACCCCCGCGGAACCGGCGCCTGCAATATTGTGCTTGCCGCGCGGACCGCCTAGCGTGGCGTCATTCCAATTCAAGAATAAGGGAGTCAGGGAGTCATGGACATGATGAAATTGGACATGATGAAATTGGGCATGACGAAATTGGGCATGACGAAATTCCGCGCAGCGGCTTTTCTCGTCGCTCTCGTCGCAATCCTCGCTCCATGGGCGACGCCCTCGCAGGCGCAGACCGCGCCCAAGGACTGGCCGAACCGGCCGGTGAAATTCATCATCCCGTTCGGCCCCGGCGCCGGCGCCGATATCGGCGCGCGGCTGTTGATCGAGCCGCTGCAGGCGCGCTGGGGCAAGCCGCTGGTGATCGAGAATCGTCCCGGCGGCGACAGCATGGTGGCGATCCAGGCCTTCCTCAGCGCCAATGACGATCACACGCTGCTGTGGGGACCGAGCGGCAATTTCATCGTTCACCCATTCCTGTACGAGAAGCTGCCCTACGATCCCGCCGACCTCATCCCGATCGCGCGCTTCTCCAACACCATTCTCGCGGTCGGCACGCCGGCGGCGATGAATTTCAAGGACATGAAGGACTTCGTCGATCGCGGGCTGAAGGAGCCGGGCAAGTGGAACGGCACCGCGGTGCCCGGCATCACCGACTTCGCCTTCGACTATTTCGCCAAGACCGCAGGCCTGCAGATCCAGAAGATCGCCTATAAGGACACGGTGCAGGCGGCGACCGATGTCGGCGAAGGACGCATCCAGGTCTATGCGTCGTCCTATGCCATTCTGCGGCCGCAGACCGAAGCGGGACGCATCAAGGTGCTGGTGGTGATGGGCCCGCAGCGCGCGCCCAGCCTGCCCGACCTGCCGACCGCGACGGAAGCGGGCTATCCCAACCTGACGATGGAAGGGCTGGTCGGGCTGTTCGGACTGAAAAGCATGTCGCCCGAACTGATGGCCAAGATCGGCGCCGACATTTTGGCGGTCGGCAAGGACAAGGCGATCGAGGCCAAGCTCGCCACCACGGCGCAGACGCTCAATCTCGGCGGTCCAAAGGAATTCACCGAATCGATCGAGGCGCAGCGCAAGCAGATCGCCAATATCGCTAAGACCATCGGCACCAAGAAGCAGCAATAGGCGGCACACCACCGCCGCATCGTTTGGCCGGGCCGCGCTCATCCGCGGCCCGGTTTTTCTTTGTGCAGTGTGCATGACGAGAGCGGCGCTTTCTTTCCCTCTCCCACGCCTAAGTCGGATGTTTCCGACTTCGGCTACTCTATAAAGACCGAACTCGGAAACATCCGAGTTCGGTTGGGGGGAGAGGGGAAGATAGTGCGACGCTCGTAGAGATAAAAGCGCCGACATAAACAAAAGGCCCGGCGGAAGCCGGGCCTTGGTGCTTGTGACTGCCGCAGCCGCTCAGAATTGCGAGGCCACTGCGCTGAGCCCCATCACATGCGCCAGCATGCGGACTTCGCGCTTCTGCTCCTCGCGCAGCACCATGACCAGCGGGATCGCCGCCGATTTGAGCTGCGCAACCTGCGCGCTGGCCGGATTGATGCTGGCGGCCGCCGCCTGTTTGGCGGTGGCGGGGACCTTGTCGTGGGCGATGTTGCGCAGCGCCTGTTCGACCGCCGGCCAATAGGCTTCCTGATCGGCGCTCAGCTTGAGCCGGTTCTTGATGCTGGCGATCTGCGCGTCGTTGAACAGAAAGCGGCTCTGTACCGCCGCTTGCGCTGGCCGCTTCGGTGGCTGCGTCAGCGCGGCGGTCTTCTGCCGCGGCGTGCCCGGCAAAGCGCGCGCGGGTGCGGGTTCCGCCGGCGCATAGGCCAGCGATTGGTCGGGCGCGCCTTGCGCGTCACCGCGCGCCGTCACGAACGGCGGCATGGCGGGCGCAGCGTAAATCAGCGAGGGCGGCAGGGTCTGTGCGGTGCTGTCGGCCGAGGCCAGCGCCATGACCGGTGCCGGTGCGGTGGGAGCGTCGTCCCAATCGTTGGGGAACCGCAAGGTCACGATCTCGGCGGCGGACAGCACGTCGGACGCGGAAAGCTCAGGGGTATGGATGGCGTTGGTGGTGCCGGCGGCGAAGCTGCCGGCGACGGCGCCGGCGGCCAACATGGCGATACAAAGCAACCCCCGCTTCCGCATACTGCTGAACCCCCCAAACGCCGCTCGTCTTGGCGACACCGATGCCGCGCAAGATTCCTCGCAAAACGAGCTTAAATATGGCTTAACCATGGAAATATTCGAGGCGGTGCTTGGGGTTAGCGGAACTTTGCCGGGCAGCAGCCCTGCCGATTCCCACCGTGTCCCGGGCGTCCCGCCCAATTCCCTCCCCCTGAAAGGGGGAGGGTTAGGGTGGGGGTCATTTGCGATGGCGTTGACCCCCACCCGATTTGCTAACGCAAATCGACCTCCCCCTTTCAGGGGGAGGTATTAAGCATCGGCTGCGCTGCGCCCGGGACACGTTGGCGGTGACCACATGCAAAGGCCCGGTGTCGCCACCGGGCCTTGCCACGTCTGTGTGTGAGGAAGACGTTTTTCTGTGAGGAAGGAGCTTACGCCGCCTCGTCCTCGACCAGCTCGTCGGCCGGCTTCGGACCGCGGCGCGGACCTTTGGCGAGCGCGCCTTCGATTTCCTTGACCGCCTCGGTCTCGGTGACCCGCTGCACCGCCGCGATCTCGCGCGACAGCCGGTCGAGCGCGGCCTCATAGAGCTGGCGCTCGGAATAGGATTGCTCGGGCTGCGTCTCCGAACGATAGAGATCGCGCACCACCTCGGCGATGGCGACGATGTCGCCGGAATTGATCTTGGCCTCGTATTCCTGCGCCCGGCGCGACCACATGGTGCGCTTGACGCGCGCGCGGCCCTTCAGCGTCTCGAGCGCGCGCTTGACCAGCGGCCCCTCGGCAAGCTTGCGCATGCCGACCGAGACCACCTTCGCGGTCGGGACCCGCAGCGTCATCTTGTCCTTGATGAAGCTGATGACGAACAGTTCGAGCTTGGCGCCCGCCACTTCCTGCTCTTCGATCGATACGATCTGGCCCACGCCGTGAGCCGGGTAGACTATGAATTCGTTGGTCTTGAAGCCTTGCCGTTGAGTCGTCTTTTTGATGGTCATTCCGGAAGTTGCTCCTTCGGCCGCCTTGCGAGGCGCCGACTTGGCCACGGGAGCCCCACGCCGACGGCTGGCGCCGCGCGAAGGCTGTGATTTCCGCCGGCTTTCGCTGGCGGGTCGCTTCTTGGTCCTCCGGGTCGAATTGGAGGACTTTTTAGCCTTATGACGCGTTTTTCCTGCCACAGCACATTTGCGTGGATCGCACGCCTCTGTTTGACGGTTCCTCGGAAGCACCCCGAAAAATTACGCTCCCCCCACGGGGAGCGGCCTCATGCGGGGTTTCGCTCATTTTTCAACTATATAGCACATTTTCCGTCAAAATCAAAGCTTTACGGCAGTGCAAAACGGTATTTCAGGAATACCAAGGTGCAATTTGTGACGACTGGTTAACAGGGGAACGAAAAGCCGGTTCCACTTTTGCACAGACTTCGATCTGTGGATTAGTCGCCAGCCCCGGGATTGGCGGAAAGTTGCTGTTCTTTATCGGGTACGCCTTCCCAGGCCTTGGCGTCGGCCGGCGGCTCTTTCTTGGTGGTGATATTCGGCCAGATCTTGGAAAAATTGGCGTTGAGCGTGAGCCACTTTTCCAGGCTGGGCTCGGTGTCGGGCTTGATCGCCTCGACCGGGCATTCCGGCTCGCACACCCCGCAATCGATGCATTCGTCGGGGTGGATCACGAGCATGTTCTCACCCTCGTAGAAGCAGTCTACGGGGCAGACCTCCACGCAATCCATGTACTTGCACTTGATACAGCTTTCGACGACGACGTAGGTCATCACTTAACTCCAATGGCAGGCTAGTAGCGCATGGGAACCGGAGGGGCAAGACGCCGCCGGTGCTGCGCCCCTGCGGTCACGAATCGCTGTCCTCGGCCCAGCGGTCGAGCGCGCGGCGCTCGCGCTTGGTCGGCCGGCCGCTACCGGGATCGCGCGCGGCGACGGTGCTTTCAGCCCGCTCGCGCGGGCTCGCCGGCGGCGGCGTCAGGTCCTCCCACAAGCGCCGGGCGTCCTCCGCCGCGCCGCGCCGCTCGGCAAAGCCCAGCACTTTGAGAATGCGCACGCTGCGATCGAGCGCCACCGTCACCACGTCGCCCGCGCGCACCGCGCGGCTGGCGGCATCGATGCGCTGACCATTGACCCGCACATGGCCGGTATCGGCGAGCGCCGCGGCGGCCGAGCGTGTGCGCACCACCCGCGCATGCCACAGCCATTTATCGATGCGCTGGCGATCCAATTCGATACAGCCTAGGCGGTGCGGATTAGACCGCTCATTCCCGCGCAAGCGGGAATCCAGGACTCGTCCGACTGGTTCTGGGTCCCCGCTTTCGCGGGGACGAGCGGAGAAGCGGCCGAGGCAAACAAACTAGCTTTGCTCCTTGCCCGCTTCGAGTTGCGCTTTCAGCGCCGCGAGCTTGGCGAAAGGCGAATTCGGATCGGGCTCGCGCTCGCGCCGCTGGCCGCGATCGTCGCGGCCCTTAAGATATTTGGCGCGCAGTGCCGGATCGTGCTCGGGACGATCGGAACGATTACGGTCCTTCTGATCGCGGCGCGGCGGACGGGCGCCGCGATGCGGCTGGTCGGAACGCTCGGGCTTGCGATCCGGTCTGCGATCCGGCCGATGGCCGTGGCGCGGACGCTTGTCTTCGGTAGCGTCAGCGGCGGCTGGCGCGGCGGCGGCCTCGGCCGTTGCGGCGACAGGCTGAGCGGGCGCGCTCTGCGGGCGCTGTTCGCCGCCACGTTGGGTATGGCGTGGCCGGCGTGGAGACTTGCGCGGTTGGCGCTGCTCGTCGGGCCGCCGGCCCGGCCGCCAGACTTCGATGAACTCTTCTTGCGGAGGCTCGCTCGCCGATGCGGTCTCCGCCACCGGTTCGGCGGGCATGTCAGGCGCGGGCGCGGCATCGGCTTCGGCGGCGGCGATCGGAGCGGCGTCAGGAGCGGCGTCGACGGACGACGGCGTCTCGACAGCGGGCGCGGGAGTTTCGTCCGCCGCAGCGCTCTCAGTTTCCGTCGCAGCCGCCGCCGCGGCATCCGGCGCTTCGGCAAGCGGCGTCTCCACGGCGGGCACATCCGCAGCCGAAGCTTCCGCAACCGGAGCCTCCGCAGCCGCGGGAGCATCCGTTGCGGCGGGAGCGTCTGCTGCGATGTGAGCAGCTTCTGGCGCGGCGACTGCCGGCTCCGGCGGTTTCGGGCGTTTTTCCATCCGATAACCGAGCGAGCGCAGGACCGAGGCGAAATCTTCGCCCGAGCAACCAGCGAGCGAGGTCATCGGAACGGCGACAATGAATCCGGATCCGTCGAGCGCACCCGGCGGCTTCACGCCCGGCGCGCCCGCGCGCCAGGACAAAGCCGGGCGAATGAGATCGGCGAGCCGCTCCAGAATGTCGACGCGCACCGCGCGCTCGCCGCATACCCGATAGCCGGCGGTGCGGTAGAGCGGCTTCGGCGTTTCCTTGTCGGCGGGAATCGAAGTGCGGCCGCTCGCCGCCAGGCGTTCCAGGGTTTCCAGATGCGTACTCTCGGCGCCCTCGTGCTTGAGCGCCCACAGCTGCAACGCCAGCACCCGCGGCGCCGGCTTGAGCAACAGCGGCAGATAGATGTGATAGGCGCCGAACCGCACGCCGTATTTGCGCAGCGCGCCGCGCGCGGGTTGGTCAAGACCCTTGACCTCGTCGGCGACCTTGTGGCGCTCCAGCACGCCAAGCGCCTCGACCAATTGGAAGGCGACGCCGCGCGCGATCCCGGTGACGTCTTCGGCGGCGGCGAGCTGGAACAGGGGGCCCAGCAGTTTCTCGATATGGGTTTTGAGCCAGAGATCGAGCCGCGCCTGCACGGCGTCGCGCGGCGCGCCGGTGAGATGCTCGTCGGCGATAATGCGCGCGCGCGGCTTCAGCGCTTCCTCGCCGGCGATGAGCTTGCCGACCGCCTGGCCGAGCCAGCGGATCGCGCCGTCGCTCGCCAGCACGAATTGTTCATGGGCGGCCTGCGCCAAGCGCGCGGCGCGGGCGTCGATCTCGCCGGCCAGCGCCTTCTGCGCGGCGGCGGCGAGCGCCTTGGCTTCCGAGCCGGCGGCCGAGGCATCGGCGGCGAACATGAATCCGTCGAGCCGGCCGAGCACGTGGCCTTCCACCACCACTTCGCCGGTCTTGCTGATATCGGTTTCCAACATGGTGTTTTCGCGCAGCCGCCGCATCAGCACGCTGGTGCGGCGGTCGACGAAGCGCTCGGTGAGCCGCTCGTGCAGCGCGTCGGACAGCCGGTCCTCGACCGCGCGGGTGACGTCCTGCCAGTGTTGGGGATCGGCCAGCCAATCGGGACGGTTCGCGACAAAGGTCCAGGTCCTGATATGGGCGATGCGGTTCGACAAAGTGTCGATGTCGCCGTCGCCGCGGTCCGCCTGCGCCACCTGGCGGGCAAACCAGTCGGTCGGGATTGTACCCTCCCGCATCAGAAATCCATAGAGCGTGACGGCGAGTTCCGCGTGGGTAGCGGGCGAGATCTTGCGGTAGTCGGGTATCTGGCACGCTTCCCACAGCCGCTCGACCGCCGCGGCCGTCTTGGCGAACTCGCGCACGTCGTCGTCGCGCGCGGCATGTTCGAGCACCAGAATGTCCTCGGCGGTCGGCGCGCGGGTGAGGCCGGCCTCGCCGGGCGCCGCCGAAAGCGAGGCCTGCAGGGCGCCGATGGAGGAAAAATCGAGCGTCGTGTTGCGCCATTGCAGCAAGCGCAGCGGCTCGAACGAATGGCTCTCCAGCGCCTGCACCAATTCGGTCTCGAACGGCGGGCAGCGGCCGGTGGTGCCAAAAGTGCCGTCGCGGGTGGCGCGGCCGGCGCGGCCGGCGATCTGCGCCATCTCGGCGGGATTGAGCTTGCGGAACTGGTAGCCGTCGAACTTGCGGTCGGAGGCAAAGGCGACGTGATCGACGTCGAGATTGAGCCCCATGCCGATGGCGTCGGTCGCCACCAGGTAATCGACGTCGCCGGACTGGTAGAGCGCGACCTGGGCGTTGCGCGTGCGCGGCGACAAGGCCCCGAGCACCACCGCGGCGCCGCCGCGCTGGCGGCGGATCAATTCGGCGATCGCGTAGACCTCCTCGGCGGAGAACGCCACGACCGCGGAGCGGCGCGGCAGCCGGGTGATCTTCTTCTCGCCGGCGAAGGTCAGTTGCGACAGCCGCGGCCGCGTCAGCACATGGGCGCCGGGCAGGAGCCGCTCGACCATCGGGCGCGCAGTCTGCGCGCCCAGCACCAGCGTCTCCTCGCGCCCGCGCCGGTTGAGCATGCGGTCGGTGAAGACGTGGCCGCGCTCAAAGTCGGCGCCGAGCTGGATCTCGTCGACGGCCACAAAGGCGACGTCGAGGTCGCGCGGCATGGCCTCCACGGTCGAGACCCAGAAGCGCGGATTGGCCGGCTTGATCTTCTCTTCGCCGGTGATCAGCGCGACCGCGTCGGCGCCGATGCGCTCCACGATCTTGTTGTAGACCTCGCGCGCCAACAGCCGCAGCGGCAGCCCGATGATGCCGGACGAATGCGCCAGCATGCGCTCGATGGCGAGATGGGTCTTGCCGGTATTGGTCGGCCCCAGCACGGCGGTGACGCCGGCGCCACGGGCCCGGGGGTCGCGGCTCCTCGGCGAGGAAAATGAAATGCCCATTCGGTATCCGGAAGAGAGAAAGGCCGTGCGGCCTCCCCAGCCCTTTCTGTATCAGAATGCGACGGTGGATAGGCCTGTGTTTAAGCTGTGGAACGAGTCCCGAACGAATCGCGGCCGAATCAGTGACTCGCGTGCTGTGTGGTTTCGTTCACTGCCATATCTCGGGCCGTCCATTTCCAGAGCCACCAGATCGAGTAAAAGAGTTGCGCGCCTTAATCTTCAGAAAGCCACCTTCCGTTAATGGGCGCGCCAAGCCCTGCATTCGCTCGCTCAGAGCGGTTTGTCGGGCCCTTGCGGGACAGCGTTATTGCGTTTGGGTGCTGGTGGCGCTTGGGCGCGCGGCCTGCGGCTCGCTGACAAAGTGGCTGGCCTGCAGCACGCCAAGGCCCAGCGGCGTCGGGACCGAAATCCGATAGGGCGCCATGAAGCGGGTGCCGGCGACCGGCGCCAGCCAGGTTTCCATCTCGCGCAGCTGAACCAGGTATTTGATCGCGGCGCGGTCGGGGATGTGGCCCGCGATCGGGGAGAAATAGGCCGAGCAGACCACCACGGTGCCCTGATAGCCGCGATCCGACTTCACTTTGTCGAGGCGCTTGAAGGCGAGCTGGATATCGTAGCGCATCCGGCCGTCGAAGATCGGGATCTTGCCCAGGCAAGCCTCCGGCACAAACGTGTTGCCGGTGCCCGGCACGCGGATCAGCGACGCCGTCAGCGGGTCGAGCACATTCTTGCGATGGGCGTCGGTGAGCGGCACCCGGTCCGGGTTGGGCGAGGTCGGCGGCTCGGCCATGAATTCCTTCACCGTGCCGCCGCCGAGCAGCATGCGCACATCGTCGGTCCGCTTTTCGGCGACGATCTGTGACGCATAGTTGGCCGGGACGAGCTGGCCGGCGGAAACCGTGCCGCGCGCCATGCTGCTGCCCTGTCCGCTGGCGAAGACACGCAACAGGCCGGCGGTGGCGCCAGTTGCCGAGACGCTAAATTGATCGGCGTGAATATCGACCAGCAAGGCGCCGCGGCCGATCGGGAGGCCGGCGAGGCTGCCGCTATAGCGGGCCTCGAGCTTGCCCTGCGCCTGCACCGCCTGGCCGCCGAGGCCGAGAATGAGCGTGACCGCAGCGACAGACCAGATACGTCGAACAAGGCGGGAGATCACGAATGACAGTCCTGTCGCGGCTGTAACGAGGCCGATCTTTGCCGTGTCATCTTGGCTCGATCAAGGCAATTGACGGCGGCGCCTTGCCCACGCTCTCGCCGGTGAATAAGTCCAATATGTGGTGGCGTTTCGGGCATGGCGCTTGGCTTGACGCTCCGGCGCCCCCTGACTATACGTCCGGCCTTCACCAGGACGATGACCGGCTGCGCGCCAGACGCGTTGGCCCAACGAGCCAAGGGTATTCGCCATGTCGCGGCGCTGCGATTTGACCGGCAAGGGTCCGCTGGTCGGGCACAAAGTGAGCCATTCCAACCGCAAGACCAAACGGCGGTTCCTGCCCAATCTGCTGAACGTCACGCTGATGTCGGACGCGCTCGGCCGCTCGGTGCGCCTGCGCATTTCGGCCAATGCCCTGAAGACCGTCGATCATCGCGGCGGGCTCGACGCCTTCCTCGCCAAGGCGAAGGCGGACGAACTGTCACCCCAGGCGCTCGACCTGAAGCGGCAGATCGCCAAGAAGCGCACTGCTGCCGCGGCTAGCTAAGCCGCTGCGTCGTAGGCGCTAATTTGTCATGCGCGGGCTTGACCCGCGCATCCATCTCTAGAAACAAGCCGAGTGATGACAATGGATTGCCGGGACACCAGGGCGTTTACGCCCGTCTTCGACGGGCTATGCCCGGCAATGACGACTGAGATGCGTGGTGGTCAGACCGGCTGACCTTACCGCTCCACCAGCGTAAACTGCAGCAATAGCGTGCGCTGCAGGGGCGAGAAGTTGTCGTCGGAAATCAGCGTCAGCACCGTCTCGCCGGTGGCGGAGCGGTGTACGCTCAGCCCTTCCATATTGTCGAGATTGTAATTGAGGTCGGCGTCGAACACCGTCGCGCCGTCCACCAGTGTACCCGGCCCGATATCAGCGAGCTTGATGCGCCGGATGCGGATACCAACGCCCGCCGCAAAACTGAACTTGCGCTCCAGCAGCAACAGGTCGCCGTCGGGCAGCAGCGCGGCGTCGCTGACATCGAAATCGTCGCGCCGCTTGACGGTGAAGGTACCGGGCCGTGGACCGCCGATCAGGAAGCCGAGGATATTGCCGGCGTCATCGAGACCGCGTTCCGAGATCGCGATCAGCGTGCCGCCGAGCGCCAGCTTTCTCGGCACGAAGACCAGCGCCTCGATGCTCTTGTTGCTCGGCAGCTTGCGAATGGCGGGCGGCAGTTCGAGCGGCTGGCCGCGCGCCAGCAGTCCGTCGCGGCCGTAATTGAAACGCACGATGCGGTGCACGCGCTCGATGCCGACATAGACCGTGTCGCCGTCCCGCGCGATCGATTCCGTATCGTACCAGCGGCGCGCCGCCAGCGGGCGGCCGTCGGCCCCGAGCATCGGCGCCATTTCGGCATTGGCGATGCCGGCCGGGCGCGTTCCCTCATAGACGATACGGCCGCGCAGCCAGCGCCCGCGGTCGCTCGCCGCGAGGAATTGCGCGCCGTCGGGCGCGACCCGGATCGCGGAGATGCCGCCGAACTGCTTGGCGGGCGAGGTCAGAACGAGGCCTCCGCGAAATTCCAACAGTCCGAAGCTGCGGCGGGCGGGATCGCGGGTATCGAAGGCGGCGACCGGCTGCGCGTTGATCTCGATCGCAACCGGGGGATCGGGCAGCGACGGCGTTTCGGCGGCAACCGGGATGGCGCCGAGCGCGAGCGCGCCGGCCATCAGCACGCCGAGCGTGCGCGCGCCGCGCCAAGCCTTGCGATGATCAAGCGATTGCAAGCTTTTCTCCGCGGACCTGCACGGCCGATGCTTGATGCGTGATGCTTGGCACCAGCGGCTTAACGAAGGCTTATCTGCGTCCGGGAGCGGAAGCCGGATCCAGGAACGTCGCCGATGCCCGCGACCAGGCGTCGGGCCGGCGGACCGGCGCCCGCCGCTGCCGCGGTTCGCCTCCCGCCTGCTCCTCGAACAATTCGGCGAGCTTGTCGGTCATGGCGCCGCCCAGTTCCTCGGCATCGACGATAGTCACCGCGCGGCGGTAATAGCGCGTCACGTCATGGCCGATGCCGATGGCGATCAGCTCCACCGGCGAGCGCGTCTCGATCGAATCGATGACCCAGCGCAGGTGGCGCTCGAGATAATTGCCAGGATTGACCGACAGCGTGGAATCGTCGACCGGAGCGCCGTCGGAAATCATCATCAGGATCTTGCGCTGTTCGCTGCGCGCCAGCAGCCGCTTGTGCGCCCAGTCGAGCGCCTCGCCGTCGATGTTTTCCTTCAGCAGGCCCTCGCGCATCATCAGGCCGAGATTTTTCCGTGACCGGCGCCACGGCGCGTCGGCGGATTTGTAGATGATGTGGCGCAGGTCGTTGAGCCGGCCCGGATTGGGCGGCTTGCCGGCGGCGAGCCAGGCCTCGCGCGAGGAGCCGCCCTTCCAGGCGCGGGTGGTGAAGCCGAGAATCTCCACCTTGACGCCGCAGCGCTCCAGCGTGCGCGCCAGAATGTCGGCGCAGGTCGCCGCCACCGTGATGGGCCGCCCGCGCATCGAGCCGGAATTGTCGAGCAGCAGCGTCACCACGGTGTCGCGGAAGTTCATCTCCTTCTCGCGCTTGAACGACAGCGGATGCAGCGGATCGACGACGATCCGGGACAATCGCGCCGGATCGAGCTGGCCCTCCTCCAAATCGAATTCCCAGGCGCGGTTATGCTGCGCCATCAGGCGGCGCTGGAGACGATTGGCCAGTCGCGCGACCACGCCCTGCAGGCTGGAGAGCTGCTTGTCGAGATAGCCGCGCAGGCGGTCGAGTTCCTCCGGTTCGCATAGCTCCTCGGCCTCGATCAGTTCGTCATAGCGGGTGACGAACGGCCGGTAGTCGGGGCCGCGCGGCTCGTTGAGCCCCCGCCGGCGCGGACGGCGCTGCTCGGCCGGCGCTTCGGAATCCCCCATCTCGGCGTCGTCGGACATGTCGGCGGAGCGCGCCTCGGCGGCCTCGGCGGCGCTGTCGGACAATTCATCGCGTGACATCTCGGCTTCGTCGATGCGCGACTGCGCGTCCTGCGCCTCCGCGCCTTCGCCTTCCTCGCCGGACCGGTCGGGCTGGCGGTCCTGGTCGCCCTCCTCGCCTTCGTCCTCGTCGGATTCCGAGCTGCGGTCCTCGCCCATGTCGAGGGAGTCGAGCAGATCGTGCACCACGTCGCCGAACCGCGCCTGGTTCTCGATCAGCTCTTCCAGGCGGTTGAGATCGCGGCCCGCGCGCTGCTCGATCAGCGGACGCCACAGCTCGACCAGCTTGCGTGCGGCCGGCGGCGGGGTCGCCCCGGTCAGCCGCTCGCGCACCATCATGGCGATGGCTTCCTCGATCGGCGCATCGGCCTGGTCGCTGATCTCGTCGAACTTGCCGCGATGGAAACGGTCCTCCAGCATGGCGGCGAGATTGCTGGCGATGCCCTGCATGCGGCGGGCGCCGATCGCCTCGACGCGCGCCTGCTCGACCGCCTCGAACACCGCGCGCGCCTGCTGGCCGCCGGGCGCCAGCTTGCGGTGCACGGACGGATCGTGACAGGCGAGCTTGAGCGCGCTGGCGTCGGCATGGCCGCGCACGATCGCGGCTTCGGCGCCGGTGAGCCGGCGCGGCGGCTCCGGCAGCCGGACCTTGCCGCCGACGATGCCTGGCCGCTCGGCAGCGAAGCTGACTTCGAGATCCCGCTTGCGCGCAATCGCGCGCACGCAGCCGATGACCGCCCGCTTGAACGGCTCGGTCGGGCTTTCGCGTGTGGACGTGGTCTTATTTTTAATGTTCGAGGCCATCGGCAGCGATTTCCTCCTCCGTCATTGCCGGGCTTGACCCGGCAATCCATCTTCTTCGGCAGAGTCGATGCGAAGAGGATGGATGCGCGGGTCAAGCCCGCGCATGACGTATTGAATCAGCTCAGCGCCACATTCACCGACGATTCGGGCAGCTCGACGCCGAACGAGCGCTGATAGAACTCGGCAACGATCGGCCGCTCGAGCTCGTCGCACCTGTTGAGGAAGGTGACGCGGAAGGCGAAGCCGACGTCCTTGAAGATCTCCGCGTTCTCCGCCCAGATGATCACCGTGCGCGGGCTCATCACCGTGGAGATGTCGCCGTTCATGAAGGCGTTGCGCGTAAGATCGGCCACCCGCACCATCTTGTTGACGATCTCGCGGCCCTTCTCGTTGCGATAGTGCTTGGCCTTGGCCAGCACGATCTCAACCTCGTTGTCATGCGGCAGATAATTGAGCGTGGTGACGATCGACCAGCGATCCATCTGGCCCTGGTTGATCTGCTGGGTGCCGTGATAAAGGCCCGACGTGTCGCCCAAGCCAACCGTATTGGCGGTGGCGAACAGCCGGAACGCCGGATGCGGCTTGACCACTTTGTTCTGGTCCAACAGCGTCAGCTTGCCGGAGGTTTCCAGCACGCGCTGGATCACGAACATCACATCCGGCCGCCCGGCGTCGTATTCGTCGAAGCACAGGGCCACATTGTGCTGCAGCGCCCAGGGCAGAATGCCGTCGCGAAATTCGGTGACCTGCTGGCCCTCGCGGACGACAATGGCGTCCTTGCCAATCAGATCGATCCGGCTGATGTGGCTGTCGAGATTCACTCGCACGCACGGCCAGTTGAGCCGCGCCGCCACCTGCTCGATATGGGTCGACTTTCCGGTGCCGTGATAGCCAGTGACGATGACGCGCCGGTTGTGCGCGAAGCCGGCGAGGATCGCGAGCGTGGTCGGCTTGTCGAAACGGTAATCCTGGTCGACGTCCGGGACATGTTCGTCCGGCTCGGAATAAGCCGGCACTTCCATGTCGCTGTCGATGCCGAAGACCTGGCGGATCGACACTTTCATGTCCGGCAGGCCGGCGATGTCTTGTTGGGCGGCGGGTGGCATTGATCCTCCGTGGCCTCGGAACAACGACCGAGACCCGTTTTCGGTCAGCGACGCGGTTCGGAAATCGGCGCGACCTTAGCAGATGTGTCGGGGGCTGAGAATCCCCCTCGGGATCACCGAGAACCTAATGACTTCAGATACTTGTAGGCCTGGATGATTTCCCGCAGCCGGTCTTCGGTGGAGCGGTCGCCGCCGTTTGCGTCGGGATGGTGCCGCTTCACCAGTGACTTGAACTTGGCCTTGATATCGTGGGTCGTAGCCTCGCCCTCAAGCCCCAAAGTGTCGAGCGCTTTGCGCTCGGCATTGCGGACGGCGCGGGTCTCGCGCGCCCGCACCGGGTCGCCATCGGGACGCGTTCCGGCCGCCCCCATCTCGCGGAACAGATCGAACGGATCATCGGCGCCCTCCGCTCCCGCATGGAAACGTCCGCGCTTGGCGCGGCCAGGGCCACGCGGGCCGCCGCTCTGTCCCATTTTCCAGGTCGGACGGTGACCGGTCAGGGCATCCTTCTGGTATTCGGCGATGGCATCGTCGTTCATGCCGGCGAAGAAATTGTACGAGTGATTGTATTCGCGCACGTGGGCGAGGCAGAACCGCCAGTAATCCTTCTCTTGCGCCCGCCCCTTCGGGGCGCGATGGGTCGCCGCCCCTTTGCAATTCGGCCATTCGCAAGCCGGGTGCTCGGCGCGCAGCCGGCGATCCTTGTCGGGTTTGACGCGGATGCTGTCGAAAAGGGGCGAGTCGTTTTTCATGACCGAACAGTATGCGGACTTGGCGCACCTACCTGCAAGTCTTGACATTGGCGGCTAGTGCGGCGGTTCAGAAGTTCCCCATTCCTCGCGGCTGGGTCAGGAGGGAACTTCTGAACCAAAGCCGCACTAGTAACGCTATGATTTCTAGTGTCCCTTTGAATCCGAAGTTCGTAAGAGTGCTCGCAGCAAGGGCGTGCGAACTTCGGATTCGGGACACTCGTGTGGCGGTTCAGAAGTTCCCCATTGCTGGCAGCCGGGTCGGGAGGGAACTTCTGAACCAAAGCCACACGAGCAACGCTATAATTGCTAGTGTCCCTTTGAATCCGAAGTTCGCAAGAGTGCTCTCAGCAAGGGCGTGCGAACTTCGGATTCGGGACACTAGGTGGAATTCGAAGTGGCAACAGCATTGACCTTCCTGCATGGCGCCAGCTAAGCGGAGCGCATGGCAACCCGCGACCTGATCACTGAGAGGTTGACGAAGGCTTTCGCCCCGCAGCGCCTCGAAGTGGTGGATGAATCCCACCTGCATGCCGGCCATGCTGGCTCCCGGCGGGGCGGCGAGACCCATTTCCGTATTCATATCGTGGCGGAAGCCTTCCAAGGGAAGAGCCGCATCGCCCGCCACCGCCTGATCAACGACACGCTTGCGGCGGAGCTTGCCGGCAGCGTGCATGCGCTGGCCATTCATGCCGCGGCGCCCGGCGAAGGGCAGTAGCCGCAATCTCGTCATGCGCGGGCATAGCCGTCGAAGACGGCGTCGCTTCGCTCGCCTTATGACCCGCGCATCCATCTTCTTGCGAAACGCGATGGATTGCCGGGTCAAACCCGGCAATGACGAGCTGATTACGCCGCCTTGGCGGCCTTGCGCTTGAGCGGGGTGATGCGCAGCGCCGTGATGCGGTTGCGGTCGCGCCGCAACACCCGGAAGCGAAAGCCGTGGAAGGTAAAGGTCTGGCCCGGCTCCGGAATCGAGCGCGCCTCGTGAATCACCAGGCCGGCAATGGTGGTGGCTTCGTCGTCGGGCAGGTTCCAGTCCATGGCGCGGTTGAGGTCGCGGATCGGCACGCCGCCGTCGACATTGACCGAGCCATCGGGCTGCGGGCGCACGCCCGGCACCGCCACGTCGTGTTCGTCGGTGATGTCGCCGACGATCTCCTCCAGAATGTCCTCGAGCGTGACCAGCCCCATCACCTCGCCGTATTCGTCCACCACCAGCGCGAACGGCGTCTTGCGGCGGCGGAAGGCCTTGAGCTGCTCCGAGAGCGGGCGGATGTCGGGCACGAACCACGGCGGCCGCGCGATCCCCTTGACGTCGATGGTGGACAGATCGTCGCCCGCGCCCTGTAGCGCGCGCAACAGATCCTTGGCGTGCAGGATGCCGATGATATTTTCCGGCCTGCCGCTCCACAGCGGCACCCGCGTTACCGGCGCATCCAGTACCGCCTTGATCACCTCTTCCGACGGATCATCCACGCAGACCGTGATCATTTCGGTGCGGTGGATCATCACGTCCGACACCGTGAGGTCGCGCAAATCGAGCAAGCCGCCGAACATGTCGCGGTCGTGCTTTTCGACACCGCCCTCCTTGTGCAGCAGGTCGACGGCGCCGCGCAGTTCCTCATGCGCAGACAGGAACGCCTGGTCGGTGCCGACGCGGAAACCGAACATCCGCAGAATCCAGCGCACCAGCGCCTCAAGGCCGATCAGCATCGGCCCCAGGATCCGCACCGTCCAGAAGATCGGGCGCGCCACCAGGATCGCCACCCGGTCGGGCGCATTGATCGCGATGGTCTTCGGCAGCACCTCGGTGAACACCACCACCACGACAGTCATAATTCCGGTGGCGTAGAGCACGCCGACATCGCCGAACCACGACAGCAACAGCCCGGTGGTGAGCGCGGAGGCGGCG
This sequence comes from Xanthobacteraceae bacterium, assembly GCA_046714775.1. Classification (GTDB taxonomy): domain Bacteria; phylum Pseudomonadota; class Alphaproteobacteria; order Rhizobiales; family Xanthobacteraceae; genus VAZQ01. Next base: position 17,370 of record JBKKAF010000078.1, read on the forward strand.
ATATTGACCACGTTGTTGCCGGTCAGGATGGCGCCGATCATGCGCTCGCGGATTTCAATCATGCGGTTGACCAGGGCGGCGGCGCGGTTGCCGGCCTTTTCCAGCCGCAGCATGCGGGCGCGGGAAAAGGCGGTGAGCGCCGTCTCGCTCGCGGAAAAGAAAAACGAGATCACGAGACAGAACAGGATGAAGGCGAGTACCAGCCAGTCTTCGGTCATCATCGCAGGGCGAGCTTCTCGGTCAGAAAGGCGTGGACCTCGGCGGCGTCGACATCCGGCGCGATGAAAGCCGCGCCGATGCCGCGCGCCAGGATGAAGGTGAGCTTGCCGCGTTTCACTTTCTTGTCCTGAGCGATCAGATCCATCAGCCGGTCGGCATCGGGCAATCCGCCGGCCACCGAAGACAGATGGATCGGCAGGCCGACCGCCGCAAGATGGCGCGCCACCCGTTCGGCCTCCGCTGTCGGCAGGAGCCCGCGCCGGGCGGAGAAGTCGAAGGCCAGCGCCATGCCGAGCGCAATCGCTTCCCCATGCAGCAGCCGGTCGGAGTAACCCGCCGCAGCCTCCAGCGCATGGCCGAAAGTGTGGCCGAGATTGAGCAGCGCACGCTCGCCGGCCTCGCGCTCGTCGCGCGCCACGGTCGCGGCCTTGGCGCGGCAGCTCACCGCGATCGCGTGCTCGCGCGCGCCGCTGCCGGAGAAAATATCCTGCCAATTCTGCTCCAGCCAGGCGAAGAAGCCGGCATCGCCGAGCAGCCCGTATTTCGCCACCTCGGCATAGCCCGCACGGAATTCGCGCGGCGGCAGCGTGTCGAGCAGCGCGGTGTCGGCGACCACCAGGATCGGCTGATAGAAGGCGCCGATCAGATTCTTGCCGTGGCTCGAATTGATCGCGGTCTTGCCGCCGACCGAAGAATCGACTTGCGCCAGCAGCGAGGTCGGCACCTGCACGTAATCCAGGCCGCGGCGCACCGCCGCCGCAGCGAATCCCGCAAGGTCGCCGATCACGCCGCCGCCGAGCGCCACGACGAGATCGCCGCGCTCGATGCGCGCCGCGATCAGCGCTTCGCAAACGTGTTCGAACGCGCCGAAGTTCTTGGAGCCCTCGCCCGGCTGCACGGTCACCGCGGTTGCGGCGATGTTCGCATCGGCCAGCGCGGATTGCGCCGCCGCCAGATGATAGCGCGCCACGTTGCTGTCGGTGACGATGGCGGCCCGCGCGCCTGGCCGCAGCGCGGCGATGCGGCGGCCGAGCGACCCCAGCTCACCGCGCCCGATCGCGATCTGATAGCTGCGATCGCCGAGCGCCACATCGACGGCGATGGGATCGACTGTGCGGAGCGGCGCGGTCATGGAGCACCGCCTGCTTGCGGTGGCTTGCCCGCCGTTCCGAACCGTTCCGTCAGCGCGCTCACGATCTCCTCGACGATCTTGTCGTGGGGCACCTCGCGCGATTGCACGGTGATATCGGCGGTGGCATAGACCGGATAGCGCTCGGCGATCAGCTGCCGCACGGTCTCGGCCGGATCGCCGGTCTTGAGCAACGGGCGGTCGTGGCGGCGGCGGATGCGCCGCATCAGCACCTCGAACTCTGCATTGAGCCAGACCGAGACGCCCTTTAGCGCGATGGCGTTGCGGATGTCCGGATTGATGAAGGCGCCGCCGCCGGTCGCCAGCACCTGCGGGCCGCTTTCGAGCAGGCGCGCGATCACGCGCGCTTCCCCGGCGCGGAATTCCGGCTCGCCCCGCGTCGCAAAAATATCGGAGATGGTCATGCCGGCCGCCTTCTCGATCTCGGCATCGGCATCGACAAAGGGAATGCCGAGCCGCAGCGCCAGCCGTCGGCCGATCGACGACTTGCCGGCGCCCATCATGCCGACCAGCACCACCGAGCGCCGCCCGAGCGCCGCCAGCATGGCGGCAGCCGCGGCCAGGCCCTGGTCTGTGTCGTGCGACATGGCGCGATTCCGATATTTCCGGCCCGGTTCCATAGACCATCCACCCAGCCGGAGCGAGCCTCTTGTCAGCCGGGGACGAACATGGTCGTACTTCGTCCATTCTTCTATGCCAGCTTCGGTTCGACGCGGGTAAACGATGCCGAGCCTCTTTCGATTCCTCACGGTCGTTGCCCTTTTGGGCGGCCTGATCTATGGCGGCATGTTCGCGCTTGCCAACTGGTTCGATCCGAAACCGCGCGAGATTACGGTGTCGATTCCGCCCGACAAGTTCTCGAAGCAGCGTTAGCAAGGCGCGGCAGCCGCGATGGCCCGCAGCGCACGACATTCCGACCAGAGCCTGATCGCGCTGTTCCTCGACATGCTCGCGGCCGAGCGCGGCGCCGGCAAGAACACGCTATCAGCCTATGGCCGCGATCTGGCCGATGTCTCGGCTTTTCTCACAAGCAAACAGCGCAGCATCGGCGACGCCACGACCGACGACCTGCGCAGCTATCTCGGCCATCTCGCCAAGCGCGGCTTCGCCTCCGCTTCGGTGGCGCGGCGGCTGTCGGCGCTGCGCCAGCTCTATCGTTTCCTTTATGCGGAGGGAAAGCGTAGCGACGATCCGGCCGCCATTATCGAAGGACCGAGGCGCGGCCGCAGCATTCCCAAAGTCATGAGCATCGCCGACGTCGATCGCCTGCTGGGCGAAGCACGCACGCGCGCCGACAACAACGTGTTGCCCTTGTCCGAGCGGCTGCGCGCGGCGCGGCTGTCATGCCTGCTCGAAGTGCTCTACGCCACCGGCTTGCGCGTCTCCGAATTGGTCGCGCTGCCGGCCTCCGCCGGCGCGCGCGACGCGCGCATGCTGATGGTGCGCGGCAAGGGCGGCAAGGAGCGCATGGTGCCGCTCAACGAATCCGCCAAGGCCGCGATGGGCGATTACCGCGCGCTGCTGGGCGAAGCCGGCGGCGAGACCAAATCGAAGTGGCTGTTTCCCTCCTTCGGCGAGAGCGGACATCTTACCCGCCAGCATTTCGCCCGCGACCTGAAGGCACTGGCCGCCGGCGCCGGCCTGTCGCCGTCGCAGGTCAGCCCGCATGTGCTGCGCCATGCCTTCGCCAGCCACCTCCTGCATAACGGTGCCGATCTGCGGGT
>JBKKAF010000079.1:0-9975 GCA_046714775.1 Xanthobacteraceae bacterium
CTCCTGTGTGGCGGTAAGGCAGCAGCGGATCAGGTGATCGCGGACGATCTCATCGTCCAAAGCAGCACCTGCATCGGATTTGATTGCGTGAATAACGAGAACTTCGGCTTCGACACGCTGAGACTCAAGGAAAACAACCTGCGCATCCATTTTCTGGACACCAGCACCATAGCCGGCTTTCCGAGCAACGACTGGCGCATCATCGTGAACGACAGCGCCAGCGGCGGCGGCAATTTCTTCGCCATCGAGGACGCCACGGCGGGGCGGCAGGTTTTCAAGGTCGAGGCCGGCGCGCCCGCCAACGCACTGCATATCGACAGCACCGGCAATATCGGCATCAGCACCTCCACGCCGGTGCTCGACCTGCACATGGCCACCGGAAATACGCCGGCCATGCGGTTCGAACAAGGCAGCAGCGGCGGCTTCACCGCACAAACCTGGGACGTCGCCGGCAACGAGGCGAACTTCTTCGTCCGCGACGTGACCAGCGGCAGCCGCCTGCCGCTGCGCATCCGGCCGGGGGCACCCACCAGCAGCGTCGATGTGGCGGCGACCGGCAATGTCGGCATGGGGACGGCAAGCCCGGAAACCAATCTGCACGTCCGCAGAACAACCGGGACTGGAACTGCCGTGCTGCGTCTGCAGGGTGCCGGCGGAAAATTCGATCTTCACTCGGACAACGGCAGCAATCTGTTCCGCATTTTCGACAACGGCAATGTTGCGCGATTTGCCATCGACCCTACCGGAAATATCGGCATCGGCACCATCACGCCCGGCGCGCAGTTCAACACCACCGGCACGGTCCGCTTCGGCGGGGTCAACAATTGCACTTCCGGCATCGTCAGCAATGCCAGCGGCGACCTCGCGTGCCTCTCCTCGTCCCGGCAGTTCAAGAACGTGGCCGGCGATCTGGCGCCGGCGGTGGCGCTCGCCAATATCATGGCGCTGCGGCCGCAGACCGGCGCCTACAAGGCCACGCCGGACGTGCGCGAACACTGGTTCATCGCCGACGAAGTGGCGGCGGTCGATCCCGCTCTGGTCGGCACCCGGGACGGCGAGCCCTACACCGTCAAGACCCATGGCATCGTCGCCGATCTCGTTGCCGTAATTCAGCAGCAGCAGCGACGGATCGAGGCGCTGGAGCAGGCGATCAAGCGCTGAGCGCAGCGCATGCCGCGCCGTCGCCTCTCACGGCGGCGCGGCGGTGACGCGGAGCGTGCCGTGGCATACAATCCGCTCCGGGATTCGGGGCGCGCGCGCGGGCATGCAAAATCTGCAATCGGGGTTCGGCGTCGTCGCGCTCATGGCGATCGCCTGGGCGATCAGCGAGGATCGCCGCGCCGTATCCTGGAAGCAGGCCGCCGCCGGCCTGGTGCTGACCGTCGCCACAGCACTGGTGCTCTTGAAAATTCCGCAGGTGACGGCTGCCTTCGGCGCCATCAATCGCGCGGTCGAGGCCATCGCCGCGGCCAGCCGCGCCGGCAGCTCCTTTGTGTTCGGTTATCTCGGCGGCGGCCCCCTGCCCTACGAATTGAAGGTGCCGGGCGCGGAATTCGTGCTGGCGCTGCAGGCGCTGCCGGTGGTTTTGCTGATGAGTGTGCTGACCACGTTGTTGTTCTACTGGCGCATCCTGCCGCCGGTCGTGCGCGGCTTCGCCTGGCTCCTGCATCGCAGCATCGGCGTCGGCGGCGCGGTTGGGCTGTCCACCGCCGCCAATATTTTCGTCGGCATGGTGGAGGCGCCGCTATTCATACGCCCGTATATCGCCCGCCTCACCCGCAGCGAATTGTTCATCGTGATGACCGGCGGCATGGCCGGCATCGCCGGCACCGTATTGGTGATCTATGCCACGCTGCTTGGGCCGGTCATTCCTGACGCCGCCGCGCATCTAGTGGTCGCCTCCGTGCTGGGCGCGCCGGCCGCCATCCTGATCAGCCTTCTGATGGTGCCGGAGCGCAACCCAAAAGCCGCGCAGGAGCCGTTCACGGAGATTGAGCCGGTCGCCGACAGCACCATGGATGCCATTGTCAAGGGCACCGCCGCCGGCCTCGCGCTGTTGCTCAATATCTGCGCCATGCTGATCGTGCTGGTGGCGCTTGTGCATCTCGCCAATGCGATCCTGGCACTGCTGCCCGACGTGGCCGGCGCGCCGATCTCGTTGCAACGCGCGCTCGGCGCGTTGATGGCGCCGGTCTGCTGGCTGATGGGGATTCCCTCCTCGCAGGCGGTGACCGCCGGCGGGCTGATGGGCATGAAGACCATCCTCAACGAATTCATCGCCTATGTGGAGCTTGCCAAGCTGCCGCCCGACGCACTGGATGCGCGCTCGCGCCTGATCATGCTCTATGCGATGTGCGGCTTTGCCAATTTCGGCTCCCTCGGCATCATGATCGGCGGGCTCGTCACCATGGCGCCGGAGCGGCGCGGCGAGATCTTGGCGCTTGGGCCGAAGTCGATCCTCTCCGGCACGCTGGCGACCTGCCTCATCGGCGCGATCGTGGGGCTGCTGAATTAGCGCGCCACCGGAGCAGTGACGTGACGTTGCGATCCGGCGGCAGCAGGCTTGCTTTCGGGCAAACCAGGCGCTGAGGGCCTCGGCTGTCAAAAGCTAACCGAATGATTGCGCGCTGCACCATCTCTGGCGCAGCGCGCGATTGATGAGACAGGACCCGGAGCAGCCAGTTTCAGTGCAACCGGAATTCGCCGTCAAAGGACCGGATTTCCGCCGGCTTGATCAGCCGTGCGTGGGCGACTGTCACCGAATGCAGCGGCCCCTCGAGTTTTTCCAGCCAGAAATTGAGGAAACGTTGCAGAACGGGAAAATTGGGGCAGAGGTCGTAGTCCTGCCAGACATAAGTCTGCAGCAGCGACGGGTGATCCGGGAGCCGGTACAAGATCTGCGCCGTGGTCAGCCCGTAGCCTTCGAGTTGCCGTTTGAAGTCGTCCGAGACCATGCGAGTTCTCCGTTTGTGGCGGACAACGACTCTGTTGGAACCGGAGTTCCCATTGCAAGCCTCAAAGGTAAATTAATTGTATATAATCAAGGCATTAGCAGCATACTAAGATGACTGCTAGGATCAAGGCAGCGGTTCGCGCCACGACCGTTAACCAAATGATTTCAGAGGGTTGTAAAGACTGCTAGCACTCTGGCAAAACGAGTGCTAAAAAATCCCCCTCGCCCTCTTGTAGGGAAATCCGAGCGCCCTATGTCGCTGATACGCGGCTTAGCGAGGGGCGACTTTCGGCAGCCGCGCAACCCTTTCAACCGATCCCATCCAGGAGGCACTCATGAAATTTCGCCCGCTTCACGACCGTGTCGTCGTCAAGCGCATCGCCGCTGAGGAAAAAACCAAAGGCGGCATCATCATTCCCGATACCGCCAAGGAGAAGCCGCAGCAAGGCGAAGTGGTTGCCGTCGGTCCCGGCGGTCGCGACGAATCGAGCAAGCTCATTCCGATCGACGTCAAGGTCGGCAACCGGGTGCTGTTCGGCAAATGGTCAGGCACCGAGGTCGTCATCGACGGCCAGGAGCTCCTGATCATGAAGGAGAGCGACATCATGGGCGTGATCGACGAGCCCGCCGTGTCCAAGCGAAAGGCCGCGTGAACACGCGCCGCTAAATCCACGAATTGAACGGAGCAATAAAATGGCTGCAAAAGAAGTCAGATTCTCAGTCGACGCCCGCGACAAGATGCTGCGCGGCGTCGACATCCTCGCCAATGCGGTGAGGGTGACGCTCGGCCCGAAGGGCCGCAACGTCGTGCTCGACAAGTCGTTCGGCGCACCTCGCATCACCAAGGACGGCGTCACCGTCGCCAAGGAGATCGAGCTCGAGGACAAGTTCGAGAACATGGGCGCACAGATGGTGCGCGAGGTCGCATCCAAGACCTCCGACATCGCCGGTGACGGCACCACGACCGCGACCGTGCTTGCGGCGGCCATCGTACGGGAAGGTTCGAAGGCGGTTGCCGCCGGCATGAACCCGATGGATCTCAAGCGCGGCATCGACCTTGCGGTCGAGGCCGTCGTTGCGGACCTGCAGAAGAACTCCAAGAAGGTCACCTCCAACGAAGAAATCGCCCAGGTCGGAACCATCTCCGCCAATGGCGACGCCGAGATCGGACGCTTCCTCGCCGAAGCGATGAAAAAGGTCGGCAACGAGGGCGTGATCACGGTCGAGGAGGCCAAGAGCCTGGAGACCGAGCTTGACGTGGTCGAGGGCATGCAGTTCGACCGCGGCTATATCTCGCCCTACTTCATCACCAACGCCGACAAGATGCGTGTGGAGATGGAAGATCCCTACATCCTGATCTACGAAAAGAAGCTGTCCGGCCTGCAGGAACTGCTGCCGCTGCTCGAAGCCGTGGTGCAGACCTCCAAGCCGCTCATCATCATCGCCGAGGACGTCGAAGGTGAGGCGCTCGCCACGCTGGTGGTGAACAAGCTGCGCGGCGGCCTCAAGGTCGCGGCAGTGAAGGCGCCCGGCTTCGGCGATCGCCGCAAGGCGATGCTGCAGGACATCGCGATCCTGACCGGCGGCCAGGCGATCAGTGAAGACCTCGGCATCAAGCTCGAGAACGTCACGCTCGCCATGCTCGGCCGCGCCAAGAAGGTGATGATCGACAAGGAGAACACCACCATCGTCAACGGCGCCGGCAAGAAGTCCGAGATCGAAGCCCGCATCGGCCAGATCAAGGCGCAGATCGAGGAGACCACCTCCGACTATGATCGTGAGAAGCTGCAGGAGCGTCTGGCCAAGCTGGCGGGCGGCGTCGCGGTGATCCGCGTCGGCGGCGCCACCGAGATCGAGGTGAAGGAGCGCAAGGATCGCGTCGATGATGCGATGCATGCGACTCGCGCCGCGGTCGAGGAAGGCATCCTGCCGGGCGGCGGCGTTGCTCTGTTGCGCGCCATCGAAGTGCTCAAGAAGGTGCGCACGCAAAACGACGACCAGAAGACCGGCGTCGATATCGTGCGCCGGGCGCTGTCGGCGCCTGCGCGTCAGATTGCGCTCAATGCCGGCGAGGACGGTTCCGTCATCGTGGGCAAGATCCTCGAGAAGGACCAATACGCTTACGGCTTCGACGCGCAGAACGGCGAATACGTCAACATGCTGTCGAAGGGTATCATCGACCCGACCAAGGTTGTCCGCCAGGCGTTGCAGGGCGCGTCTTCGGTTGCCGGGCTGTTGATCACCACGGAAGCCATGGTCGCCGAGATTCCCAAGAAGCAGGGAGCGCCGGCGATGCCAGGTGGCGGCGGCATGGGCGGAATGGACTTCTAACGACTGCGAAGACCGCCGCGACATCGCGCATACGAAACAAACAGAGGCCGCCCGGTGGGCGGCCTCTTCGCTTAACAGCATTCCTGTTGATGAAAATGCAACGACCACGAATGATGAGGTGCGCGTTCATCCGGCGTCACCCGCTCGAAATCGTGGCCGTCCGCGACGGAGCCCTTCGGCTCGGCATCGCTGCTTCGTCAATGCGGCAAGGCGGGAAAGGTTCCCAATAACCGAGTTTTCGCAACTACTCGGCGGGCTGGGCGAGGCGCGGCCGGTCGCGCTCGACACCGTTAACCAGCACCGCGATCGCGACGGTCGCGATCACAAACCCGAGCGCCACCACCGCGGTGATCCCGAGCACGAGGTCGAAACCGCCGCGCCCATGCAGCAGCGCGATCAGCGACACCGCCGCGCCGGACACCAGGAACGTCAGGAAGTAGCGCACCGCATAGACCCGCCCGCGCCAAGCATCAGCCGTATAGCGCGCGATCACCAGATCGTTGACGGTGACCTGCGCATAGATGCCGGCGATCGCCAGCGCGAGCGCCACCAACAGCGTGATACCGCTTGCGTAGGCCGCCCAGGCGATGCCGGCGAATTGCAGAAACGCCACCGCTGCGAACAAAAGATGCGGCGGATATTTCTCCGCCAGCCGGCCGATCGCAAGTTGCGCAAGCGCTCCGCACATGAAAATCACCGTGGCGAGTCCGCCGACTACGGCAAGCGGGACATCCGAGCCTAGCCGCTCGTCCACGATCTTGGGCAGCGCCACCGTGGTGATGTGAAAGACGAGACCCGCGCTGACCGCGATCACGATAAACAGCACGAACACGGCCGCAGCCATCCAGGCGGCGAGCGAAACGTCGGGCGACGAGACACGCCCCGCCACCATGTGACGGTCATCGGGGACGAGACGCAGATAGGCGATGCCGGTGAGAAGGCAGACCGCGGCCGGCACGAAGAAAGCGGTGCGCCAACCGAACACATCGACCAGCCCGGCGGTGATTCCAGCCGCCAGCGCCACCCCCAGATTGCCGCATACGCCGTTGAAAGCGAGCGAGCGCCCGCGCGAGGTTGCCTGCTCGATCAGCATCGCGGTGCCGACCGGGTGGTAGATCGCCGCGAACATGCCGAGCGCGAACAAAGCGACCGCCAGCAAGGTTAGATTGGGCGCGAGGCCGGCGGCGATCAGCGAAAGCCCGCAGCCGAAATAGAACAGCGCCATCATGTTGCGCCGGCTCCAGCAATCGGCGAGCCAGCCGGCCGGCAGCGAGAAGATGCCGAAGGCGACAAAGGAAGGGGTGGCAAGCGCGATCAGTTCGGCATAGCTGCGCCCGTAGACCAGTGCGAGCGCGATCACCACGGTCGGGAACACCAGTATCACATAGTGGTCGAGAGCATGGGCGACGTTGATGAAGCCGATCGACAGCCGCCGCTGGTCGCCCGCGGCCGCCGCAACGCTCGCTGAAAAATTCGCCATGCCGGCCTGATCCCTGTCGGCAGAATCGGCAGCGTCGCGCCTGCCGCGGCGGAAACCATAAAGCACGGGCGCGCGCCGCACCATGGCGCGCCAGTTGTGCAGGGCAGGCCCCATTCCTTGCGGCCGGGTCGGGAGGGAACTTCTGAACCAAAGCCACACTGGCAACGCTATGATTTCTAGTGTCCCTTTGAATCCGAAGTGCGCAAGAGGGCTCGCAGCACGGTTATGCGAACTTCGGATTCGGGACACTAGAGCGTGATTGCTTAAGGTTGAATCGCAATCACGCTCTAGCTTATTGTTTGAGCATGATCTTTTCCGAAAACCGGTTCCCACTTTTCGGGATCATGCTCTAGCCGCGCTCGATTTCGGCTTTGACGCCGGCCAGGGCTTCCGGGGTATCGACGTCGCGCAAGGCGCCTTTGCCGGTGACCGGCACCTCCACCACCGCCTCGCCATAGCGGCCGATCAGTTGGCGTGCGCCGACATCGCCCTCGATCGCCATCAGATCGGGAAAGAACCGCCGCGACCACAGCACCGGATTGCCGCGCTGACCGTCGATGGTCGGCATGGCCGCAAGCGCGCCGCGATCCGGATCGAAGGCGGCGATCAGCCGGTCGATCAAGGCGGCATCGACCTGCGGCATGTCGCCGAGACAGACGATGGCCCCGTCCGCCTCCGGCGGCACCGCCGCAATGCCGGCTCTGAGCGAGGTGCCCAGCCCTTGCGCAAAGTCCGGATTGTACACAAGGCGCACCGGCAACCCGGCAAGCGCGCTCTCAATTTCCTCGCGATCATGGCCGGTCACCACGATGACGGGCGCCGCCCGTGACGCCAGCGCCTGTTCGACAGCGATGCGCACCAGCGGCTTGCCAGCAATTTCGGCGGTGAGCTTGTTGGTTCCCGCCATGCGCGTCGAGCGGCCGGCGGCGAGCACGACCGCCGCAATGCGTTGCTCTTTGCTCACGACCGGCTCCTCGCGCGGCTGCGGCCGGGTAATAATTTCCATCAGCAGGCCGCCGACGCCCATTCCGGTGATCGCCTCGCGCGGCACGGCAAGCCCGGCGAGCAGCCGCATCAGCACCCAATCGAACCCGTTCTCCTTCGGGCTGCGCGCGCAGCCGGGCGCGCCCAGAATCGGACGGCCGCCCGCATCCGCCACCAGCAGCAGGTTGCCGGGATCGACCGGCATGCCGAAATGCTCGATACGTCCGCCGACCGCCTCGACCGCGGCCGGGATCACGTCGCGCCGATCGGCGATGGCGGAGGCGCCGAACACGATGACCAGCTCGGCGCCGGCATCGAGCACCTCCTGCAAAGTCTTGGCGAGGGCGCCCTGTTCATGGGGCACGCGCCGCTCCGCCACGATGCTGGCGCCGGCCGGCAAAAGCCGCTCGCCCATGACTTTGAGAGTCTTGTCGACAACTTTGGTAGCCAGCCCCGGCAACACGGTCGAGACGATCCCGACCTTGCGAATCCGATACGGTGCGACCCGAATGAGCGGCGGCGCCGCGCGTGCGACCGCCACCACCGCGTCGCGCACGGCGTCTGGCACCGCGAACGGAATGATCTTGACCGTTGCGATCATCTCGCCGGCCACCACCGACTTGTAGGCCGGCAATGTGGCGAGCGTGACCGACTCATCGATCAGGTTGAGGCAATCGATCGCGGTCTTGTCGACGACCAGAACACCGGCGCGTTCCGCGAAAAGATTGGCGCGGCCGGTAAAAGCGCGATCGACGCGCGCGCCCTCGCCTGCCGCTGCCGCGGCGATTTCCGCTGCGGCCGCGTCTTCCGATACGTCGCCCGGCTCGAGCCGCGCCACCACGATCTCGGCGATACCGGCTGCCTGCAAAGCGGCGATTTCCGCTGGGCCTATTTGCGTGCCTTTCTTGAGCACCAGGCCGTCCTTGCGGATCGAATGCACCGCAGTGCCGCCGTCGGCCTCCGCCACCGGCACCGGGCCGAATTTCATGGTGTCTTCTCCGGCGGCAGCCGCAGCCGGGCGGTGATCTCACCCATGATGGCGACCGCGATCTCCGCCGGCGAAATCGCGCCGATGGGCAAACCGATCGGGGCATGGATGCGCGCCAGCGCCGCATCGGACAGGCCCTGTGCCTTCAGCCGTTCGAGCCTTCGCGCGTGGGTCTTTTTCGAGCCAAGCGCACCGATATAGAAACAGTCGCGCGCCAACGCATGGGTGAGCGCCGGATCGTCGATCTTGGGGTCGTGGGTGAGCGCGACGAAGGCGGTGTAGCGGTCGATGTCGAGCGGCGGCAAGGCGATGTCCGGCCATTCTGCAATGACCTCGACGTCGGGGAACCGCTCCGGCGTGGCGAAGGCCGTGCGCGGATCGACGATGGTGACGTCGTAACCGGCGAGCTTGGCGACCGGCGCCAGCGCCTGGCTGATGTGAACCGCGCCGGTGATCACAAGCCGGGGCGGCGGCACGTGCACGGTGAGAAAGACGCGGCCTTGCGCGGTCTCCTGCATGCCGCTCTTGCCGGTGCGCAGGTGTTTTTCGAGCGTCTCCTTGAGCGGATCCCGCGCCGCATCGGCCGCCTTGACCAGGCGCTGGGTGCCGCTCGCCATATCGGTGACGACGATGGCGGCGCGGCGCGCGGCGCGCTCAGCGTTGAGAGATCTGAGCGTATCGAGTTTCACGGATGGCCTCTCGCCGGGCACGGCCCGCTCCCTCCCCCGCATAGCCCGTCGAAGACGGGCGTGAACGCCCTTTCGCTGGGGGAGGGTAGGGAGGGGGCGATCAAGCTCGTGCCCGACGACAAGATTCGCCGCGTCATCCTGTGCAGCGGCAAGGTCTATTACGATCTCTACGAGGAGCGCGAGAAGCGCGGCGTCGACAACATGTACCTCCTGCGGGTCGAGCAGCTCTATCCGTTCCCGACCAAGGCGCTGGTCATCGAGCTGTCGCGCTTCAAGCAGGCCGAGTTCGTCTGGTGCCAGGAGGAGCCGCGCAACATGGGCGCGTGGCACTTCGTCGAGCATTACCTCGAATGGGTGCTCAACCAGCTCGCAGCGAAGAACCGGCGTCCGCGCTACGCCACGCGTCCGGCCTCGGCCTCGACCGCGGTCGGCATGGTGTCGAAGCATCTGGCGCAGTTGAAGCAGTTGATGGATGAGGCGTTGGGGTAAATTTTGCCGTCATGGCTGGCCTTGTCCCGGCCATCCCGCTTAGGCAGGCACGGTGCTCACG